>DAOLIQ010000071.1:0-16200 GCA_035328465.1 Ignavibacteriaceae bacterium
GATGGCAATTATTCAAAATCGCAGTACAATGCTTCTTTCGTTGGTTTTTTCCCGGTAGATAATCCGCAGGTAGTCATTTATATTCTGGTAAACTCCCCCGTTAAAGCAAAGTACGGCAGCGCAGTTGCAGCTCCAATATTTAAAAAAGTTGCTGAGAGAATTTATTCATATGATCTAAAGCATTTTGAAAACCCCACGAATAATACATTACCTGAAGAGAACATTCGCAGTGTCAAGAATGATAATTCTAAAAAGCAGAATAAATTTATCTTTACTAAAGAATCTAACAGAGAAGCGGATATCATGCCGGATTTAAGAACTCTCAATATTAGAGATGCTTTGGTAGTAATTAGTAAAATAGGAATCAAAGGTATTGTGAATGGATCCGGAGTAGTATTTAGGCAGAGCATTACTCCTGGAACTAAAATTAAGCCGGGATCCATTTGCACTATTGACTGCAGACAGACAGAAATTAAAGGCACAACGGTTTATTAAATGGAATTAACTCAATTAATAAATAATATTAAGGCTATTAAAGTAGTTGGCGAGATTCAGCGTATTGATGTCTCTTCGATTACCTATGACTCAAGGCAAGTGAAGAAAAACTCTGTATTCGCAGCAATTAAAGGATACAAGTCGGACGGACATAAATTTATTCTTGAAGCTGTAAGCAAGGGGGCAGCAGCAGTCATACTCGAGGATGAAACTAATGCGCCGGATAATATTTTTATTCAGGAAAAAGTATTAAAAATATTGGTTAAAAACTCCCGGAAGGCTTTAGCGGAAATATCCAATGCCTATTTTAAAGAACCTTCAAAGAAGTTAAAACTTTTTGGTATTACGGGCACCAATGGAAAAACCACTACAAGTTACATTATCAGAAATATTTTAGAAACAGCAGGAGAAAAAACCGGTTTGCTTGGAACTATTTCCAACTTTATCGGCAATAAAGAAATTAGTTCGACATTAACAACACCAGAATCAAATGAATTAAATGAACTACTTTTTGAAATGTACTCTGAAGGATGTTCAAGCGCAGTAATGGAAGTTTCATCGCATTCACTTGTTCTGAACCGGGTACACGATATTCATTTTGAATATGCAGTGTTCACAAATTTGACTACGGATCATTTAGATTTTCATCAGAATTCTCAGAATTATTTCGAAGCTAAAAAAATCCTTTTTGATAATTTGAATGCAAGTTCCAAAAGCGTCTTTAATTGTGATGATCCATTCGGAGAAAAAATTATATCAGATAGCATGGCTAAATCTTATTCTTACGGAGCCGCATCAAATTCTGATTTCCATATTATGGATATTAATTTTGATTTGAACGGAACAAGATTTACCATCGAGCACAAAAGTCGTAGTTATTCAATTTCCACCAGCCTTATCGGTGAATTTAATGCCTATAATGTATGTGCAGCTTTTGCCATCACATTATTAGCAGGAATTGATACCGAAAAAATTCTTCTTGGAATTAAAACTACCCCCCAGGTACCGGGCAGGTTTGAAGTTCTTTCAAATGCTGATAAAAAAGTAATTATAGATTATTCTCACACACCCGATAGTCTGTTAAAAGCTCTCCAAACAATTCGAAAACTTTCGGGCGGCTCACGACCTGTTTACACTGTGTTTGGCTGCGGCGGCGACCGCGATCAAACAAAGCGTGCTGAAATGGGACGAATAGCTTCATCGCTCAGTGATAAAGTTATCATCACTTCTGATAATCCAAGAAGCGAAGATCCCAACCATATAATAGAAATGATCCGATCAGGAATTACGACAGAAAACTTTAACATTATTGAGGACAGGGAAGTAGCAATTAAAAGTGCAATTGAGAATGCAGAAAAAAATGCCGTTATCCTTATCGCAGGAAAAGGACACGAAGCTTACCAGGAAATAAAAGGCAAACGTATTCCCTTTAATGATAAACTTAAAGCGCAATTTTACTTATCAAGATGAAAAAAATCTCAATTACACTTCAGGATTTGTTTGATTTAAAAGGAGCAGAGATAATTAATCCGCAGTTGTTTAGAATCGCGAATAATGTTTCAACAGACTCACGTGCGCTGAAGAATAATTCCATCTTCATTGCAATTAAGGGAGAACGATTTGATGGACATAAATTTATTGAACAAGCAATTAAAAATGGCGCTTCAGCTATCGTTGTTGACAAAAAGAAAGTTCGTGAATTACCTGAATTGAAAAGTACTGTTGTTATAGTCCCAAATACAATTGAAGCTCTTGGTGAATTAGCTGCGACTTGGCGAAAAAAATTAAATGCAAAAGTAATTGGTATAACAGGAAGCAGCGGGAAAACAACTCTTAAAGAAATGATTGCTTCTATTCTATCTGAAAAATATAAAGTGAGCAAAACGTTTTTGAATGATAATAATCATATCGGCGTTCCGCTTACTATTCTTAATACAAAGGGGAGTGATGAAATATTAGTCGCTGAATTAGGGAGTAACCATTTTGGTGAGATAGAGTACACGGCAAATATTCTACAACCAAACTTAGCTTTAATAACTAATATTGGAAATTCTCATTTGGAATTCCTTCACTCGAAAAAAGAAGTTTTGAAGGAAAAATCCTCTCTTCTAAAAATTACCGACTATAATGGAGGCACTTCATTCATTAATAATGATGATAAATTATTAAAAAATTATTCTCATAAATTATCCAACACCTTAAGTTACGGGTTTGATAAATCTTCAGACATCAAAGGTAAAATATTAGATTACGATCAAAATGGTAATGCAATACTCGTTATTCAAGGGATGGGGAAGAAAATAAAGTGTATTTCACCGCTGCCTGGCAAACACAATGCTCATAATTTGCTTGCTGCATTGTCTGTTGCGCTATCATTAAAAATGACTAAATCAGAAATATTAAATGGAATTAAAAAAATTAAGGCTGCACCAAAAAGATTTACCGTTATTAGACTTCCTCACGTAGTTTTAATTGATGATACGTACAATGCAAATCCAGAATCAGTCGCCTTTGCAATAGACACACTTAACAAATTTAATTCTGGGTTAAATAAAATTTTGATACTCGGGGATATGCTTGAGCTTGGTGAACACGCAGTTAAACTTCATGCATCACTTTCTGAACACATAAAGAAAAATAAAACGATACGTGTTTTGCTGATCGGAAAAATGATGAAACACCTTTATGTAAAATTAAATGAATTAAAAATAAATTCATTTTATTTCAATTCAAGAGTTCAAATGAAAAAGTACCTCACTGCTCAACAATTTCTTGATTCAGTAATTCTTATAAAAGGCTCTCGCGGCATGAAAATGGAAGAATTCGTTGACGTAATCAAAAGGGGGGCAGCGTAATAATGCTCTACTATCTTTTCGAATACATAAATAAAAATTTTAACCCGCCGGGTTTTGATATTTTTAGATTCTTGACATTCCGTTCTGCACTTGCTGCAATTACAGGGCTTACATTAGCATTGTTACTTAGCCCGAAGATTATTGCTATTCTTCAGAAGAATCAAATTGGTGAAGCAAAAAAAATTGACGGGCCTAAGTTTCACTGGTCTAAAGCAGGGACACCCACCATGGGAGGAATAATCGTAATTATTTCCGTAGTTATTCCTGTAGTTCTGTGGGCTGATATCAAAAGCGCATACATTATATTAATATTAGCAGGTACTCTTTGGTTAAGTGCTGTTGGTTTTCTTGATGACTACTTAAAAGTAATAAAAAAATTTCCGAACGGATTAATAGGAAGATATAAACTGTTGGGTCAAATATTAATCGGTTTGGTTGTTGGAAGTTCTATTTATTTTCTCCCCGAATTTAAAGAATATGCTACTCTCACTACCGTCCCGTTTTTGAAAAACGTAAATTTAGATTTCTCCGTTCTTTACATTCCAGTTGTTGTATTTATAATTACGGCGACATCAAACGCAGTTAATTTAACCGATGGACTTGATGGGCTTGCAATCGGAATTATTGCAATTGTAATGATCGCATTAGCACTACTTAGTTACTTCAGTGGGAATGCAATTTTCTCAAATTATCTTGATATTATTTATTTACCAGGGAGCGGGGAATTAACAGTTTATGTGTCTGCTTTAGTTGGAGCTTCGCTTGGATTTTTATGGTACAATTCCTATCCAGCTCAAGTTTTTATGGGGGATACAGGATCACTTGCACTAGGCGGTGCATTCGGGATTTTAGCTGTGTTAATCAAAAAAGAATTATTCATCCCCATCCTTGGCGGAATATTTTTTATAGAAACTATCTCCGTAATAATTCAGCGTGTTTATTTCAAATACACCAAGAAAAAATATGGCGAAGGCAAAAGGGTTTTTAAAATGGCTCCAATACATCATCACTTCGAGATGAAAGGCTGGGCTGAACCAAAAATTGTAATTAGGTTTTACATCATCGCTATAGTTTTAGCAATTATAAGTCTCGTTTCATTTAAGATAAGATAATGGAAATAAAAGGAAAAAATATTTCGGTGATTGGTGCTGTAAGAAGCGGAATTGGCGCTGCTAAAATGATCAAAAAACTTGGCGGGATTCCGTTTGTAAGCGACAGTTCCGATACTGAAAAACTCCGTCAGTCAGTCCTATCGCTTGCTGATGATAATATAGAATTTGAACTTGGAGTACATTCTGATAAAGTTTACAATTGCACAATGATGGTTGTTAGCCCCGGGGTGCCTTCTGATTCCATTGTAGTTAAAAAGGCAAAAGAAAAAAAAATCAAAATTATATCTGAGATAGAACTTGCGGCTGCATTTTGTAAAGGACACATTATAGCCATCACCGGTACAAACGGTAAAACAACTACAACAACATTATGCGGCTATGTTTTTAATCATTGCGGAAAAAAGACTTTTACAGCGGGCAACATTGGACTTGCATTTTCTGAAATAGCTTTGGATGTAAATGTAGATGAGTTTGTTGCTCTTGAAGTTTCAAGTTTTCAATTAGACTTTATTGATAAGTTTAAACCAAAAGTTGCAATCATTCTAAACATTACTCCTGATCACTTGAACAGATATGAAAATAAATATGAGAACTATGCTTTTTCTAAATTAAAAATATTTGAAAATCAGAATCACTCAGATTTTTTAATTATGAATAAAGATTCAAAAGATTTAATGAAATTCTTTAAAAGCTCAGGAAGTGTAATTATTAACTTTTCAACCACAACTAAAATGTCTGATGGTTGTTGGCTTGATGATGAAACAGTTAGTTTTCAACTAAGCGGCTATGAGAAATTTAATTGCAGGCGTAATGATATTTCTCTGCCCGGTGAACATAATTTATCAAACACGATGGCTGTTATTTGTGCCGCAAAAATATTTGGATTGAATTCTGCAAAAATAATTGAAGCATTAAAATTATTTAAAGGAGTTGAGCACAGGCTCGAATTCGTCCGTGAAATTGACGGTGTGAAATACATTAATGATTCAAAAGGAACCAACGTTGATTCTGTTTGGTTCGCTCTAAGGAGTTTTGATTCGCCTATCTTTTTAATTCTTGGCGGACAGGATAAGGGAAATGACTACAATCAAATTAAAGATTTAGTAATTCAAAATGTTAAAAAGATTTTTGCTATCGGTTCATCAGCAGAAAAGGTTTTTAATTTCTTCCATGCTTTTGTCAAAGTTGAAATAAAAGAATCCTTGCAATCAGCGGTTTTATCAGCAAATCAAGAAGCAAGGGAAGGGGAGATAGTTCTGCTCTCTCCGGCATGCGCAAGTTTTGATATGTTTGATAATTACGAGCATAGGGGAAGAGTTTTTAAGGAAGCAGTATTTAATTTATAATGAAAAAATTAGCGATAACCATATTTGTTTCTTCATTCGCATTAATGATGCTGGGCCTTGTTATGGTAATGAGTGCGAGCTCAACTTACAGCGCACTAAAGTTCGATAATACATTCTACCTTTTTGATGAACATATTAAAAAAGTGGCAATTGGGTTATTCTCTTTATTTGTCGCTGCCATTGTGCCTTATAATTTTTATAAACGAATTGCAAAGCCTGCAATATTCGTCACATCATTTTTGCTTTTATTAACATTGATTTTATCCGTCAGTCTCAAAGGAGCAAGCAGATGGTTATCGATTGGTATTTTCAGTTTCCAGCCTTCAGACCTGGCAAAATTAGTTTTAGTAATATACCTCGCTTATTTTATCGAGAAAAAGGAAGACACAATAAAAAGTTTTAAATATGGATATTCCATTGCAATTGCTTGGATAGCATTTATTGCTATACTAATATTAGCTCAACCGAATGTCAGCAGCGCCGCTTTAATTAGTTTTATTGGTATAACGGTTTTATATGTGGGTGGGGCAAATGGAAAACATATAGCTGCAACTTTAGTTCCGGTTATCTTGTTCGGTGGCGGTATGGCAATGGCGTTATCTCATTCGAGAGACAGAATAATGGGTTATGTTAATGCAATGCTAAATGGTACGCCATTAAACGATCAGGTTAAGCAAGCATTAAGAGGATTCGGCAGCGGTGGTATTTTCGGAGTCGGAATCGGACATAGCCAACAGAGCAACTTATTTTTACCCGAGGCTTATGGCGATTTTATTTTTGCAATTATTGGAGAAGAAGCCGGTTTTGTTGGAGCATTTTTAGTAATTGCCTGCTTCTTCACAATTTTCTTTTGTGGAATAATGATTGCAAAAAAGACTAAGGATAAATTTGGGCAGTTACTTGCATTTGGCATCACATTAAACATTTCGATTTTTGCATTTGCAAATATGCTGGTAGCAACAGGAATGATTCCAACAACTGGTTTGCCACTCCCATTCGTAAGTTACGGCGGCACCTCATTAATTTTTATTTCCATTTCGACAGGGACGTTGATGAACATCGCATTTACAAATGCCGTGAAATTGAATAAAGAACAAGCTGCAAATAATACATTATCAGTAAACGAAGAATTAGTTAATGAATTCTCAAAATAAAAAATATAAATTTTTATTTGCTGGAGGTGGTACCGGAGGGCACTTATTTCCAGCTATCGCCGTTGCTGATAAAATAAAATCCATTGTACCTGATTCAGAGATATTATTTATTGGTACAAAATCAAAAATAGAGGGAAGGGTAGTTCCCAAACTTGGTTATAAGTTTAAGTCAATTTGGATTAAGGGTTTTGCACGGAAATTCTCTCTCGATAATATTTTATTTCCGCTGAAGTTAATTGTTTCAATAATTCAATCAGTTGTAATTAATTTTAAATTCAAACCAGTCATTGCTATCGGAACGGGGGGTTATGTTTCCGGTCCGGCTATTTTTGTTGCTTATAAAACAGGTGCTAAAGTATTTTTACTTGAACAGAATAGCTTTCCGGGAATTACAACCCGCATCCTTGAGAAATATGCTGATGAAATACATTTAAGCTTTGAAGATTCAAAAAAGTATTTTAAGAATAAAAACAAACTTTTTACTACTGGCAATCCTATTCGCGAAACACTCGGCTCTATCACTAAAGCTGAAGCTTTGAAAAAGTTCAATCTTGATTCAAATCTTAAAACTCTTCTAATACTCGGCGGAAGTCTTGGCGCTGATTCAATAAATAAAACGTTAGCAGAAAACATTTTATTGCTGAAGGGAAAAAACTTACAGATTATTTGGCAGACAGGGAGCGAGTATTATGAAACCTATAAGAAATATATTGATAATCAAATTAAAGTTGTGCCTTTTCTAGATGATATGAATGCGGCTTATGCCGCTTGTGATCTGTTATTAGCCAGAGCAGGGGCTACTACTATTGCAGAAATTCTTTTACTGGGTGTTCCCTCTATATTGGTTCCCTCACCCAATGTAGCAGGGAACCACCAGTACTTCAACGCTAAATCGCTTTCTGATCACGAAGCAATCATATTATTAGAGGATAAAAATTTAAAGGAAAAATTTTTCGACTCGATAATTTCAACTATTTTTGACAGCGAAAAACTATTTCACTTGAAGAATAAATCTCTTGATTTGGCTAAACCCAATGCAACTACCATAATTGCCGAACGCATTATTCAAAAGGCGGGGTGTGCATGACTATTTTAGAGAATCAGAGCAGCAGAATATTTAAATTTAAGATGTCATTTTATTATCAATCTACAATTATCTATTTAAGTGTGTTCTTTATTTATCTTTTAATTCGCGGTGAATTTGTCGAGGACTCATTCACACTCATTATTAAAGATCCTATACTTTATGCATTGGCATTGATTGTTATAATTTCTGTTGCATCATTATTCTATAACCTAATTTTAAATAGGCATCTTCAAGTGTCGAATCAGGAAATATCTTTTATTAAAAGAAACAAAAAGAAGTCTTTCAATTTCAAAGATATAAGAAATATAAAGATCATTCGATCTCAGAATTTAAGTATAGGTAAGTCATCACAATTAATTAAGATTGCCGTTTCAGGAAGAAGAAAACCCGTAACTATTAGACCCTCCTATTATGAAAATGAAAGCCAGCTAGTTGAAATATTTCAGTCACTTAAAAATGAGTTAGGTTCCGACAATGTTTAAAAATATTCGTAAAATACATTTTGTTGGAATTGGAGGAATCGGCATGAGCGGAATTGCCGAAATACTCTGGAGTCAAGGATTCATCATTTCCGGCTCGGATAGAAGTCTGACCGGTGTTACAAAACGACTTAACGATCTTGGAATTAAAATTTATGAAGGACATTCACCGGAAAACATTCAAGATATAGATGTACTGGTTTATTCCTCTGCAGTAAGTGTAGACAACCCGGAAGTAAAAGCAGCAATTGAAAAGAAAATTCCTATTATAAAACGCAGTGAAATGCTCGCTGAAACGATGAGGATGAAATACGGAATTGGAATAGCCGGAACACACGGAAAAACTACAACTACTTCAATGGTTGGGTTAGTACTTACAGCAGGGGGGATAGATCCTACGATCATTGTCGGTGGAAAATTAAGCGGACTCGGCGGGACTAATGCAAGGCTTGGCAGTGGAGAGTTTATAGTTGTTGAAGCAGATGAGTTCGATAGAACTTTCTTAAAACTTACACCCACCATTGCTGCACTCACTACATTAGAAAGCGAACACCTGGATACTTATAAGGACCTTAATGATATAAAGGCTGCGTTTATAGAATTTGCAAACAAAGTTCCATTCTATGGTTTTGTAGTGTTGTGCCTTGATGAGCCTGCATTGCAGGATATCATTCCTCAAATAAATAAAAAGATTTTTACTTATGGCTTAACAACTCAGGCTGATATCCGTGCAGTTGATGTTGAGCATTCAGAATTTAATTCCACATTTAAAGTAAAATATTTCGGTGAGGATATTGGCAAAATCACTCTTCAGGTACCAGGAATTCATAATGTAAAAAATTCTTTAGTGGCATTGTGTGTAGCAAAAGAGTTAGGTCTTGATTTTCAGGTAATTAAAAAAGCTCTCGAATCTTTTACTGGTGTTTACCGTCGTTTCGAAATAAAATACAATAAGGAAATATTAGTAATTGATGATTATGCTCACCACCCAACTGAGACGAGTGCCACACTTGCTGCAATCCGTGCAGGTTGGAGCAGAAGGCTGGTAGCTGTATTTCAGCCTCATTTGTACAGCCGCACAAGAGATTTTTATCAGGAGTTTGGAAGATCGTTTTTAAACTCGGATGTTTTTATTTGTACTGATGTTTATCCTGCTCGCGAAGAAGCGATTGAAGGAATTTCAGGTCAAATGATTTCTGATGTGGCAAAAAAAATTGGTCATAAAAATGTTATTTATGTTGAGGACAAACATGATCTGCCAATAGTACTTGCACAGATTAAAAAGGAGGGTGATATTATTGTGACAATGGGTGCAGGTGATATATGGAAATACGGCGAGAAATTTGTAGAAACATTAACATCTTAAAAATGTCAGAAGCAAATAAAAACATATTACCAACAGCAGTTCTGGGAACGATATTATTCGGAATAATCTATATAGTATTATTTACAAACGATGTTTATTCAGAAGGAATAATTAAAATGGTTGAAATAAAAAACAATCGTTTACTTTCGGCCGAAGATTATTTGGCTTTTACTAATATAAATAATTCAGTTATGATTGAGGAAATTCCTCTGCCGATTATCAAAACAAGATTCGCGAAGCACCCTTATATAAAAACAACTGACGTGTTGCGCAGCGGATCAGAAAAAGTAGAAATAAATATTACCGAGAAAAATATCGCTGCATTAATATTGAAAGACGGAAACTCTTTCTTCATCACTGATGAATTTCAAATATTGTCAGTTCTAACCAACACACAATTACTTGCTTTTCCAGTAATCACAAACTTAAAAGATGAAAAAAAAATAATTCCTGGAACGATTTACAGAACAGATGAGATTGTCGAAGCATTCAAAATTATTGAGGCTGCCAGGCTTACTAATGAAAATATTGCTTCAAAACTTTCAGAAATAAATTTTAGAAACGGCGGTGATATAATACTCAGATTTTCCGGTATTGATTGTCCGGTAATATTTGGTCGTAATGAAGAAGCAAAAAAAATGGTTTACCTCGACATTATGTGGAATGAAATGCATGACTCGAAAAAAATATTCATTGAAAGTAATTACATTGATTTGCGGTTTTCTAACGATATTTATGTTGCTAAAAGCATGGGAAACGTTGAATGAAAAAAGAAATCATCGCTGGATTAGACTTAGGAACTACGAAGGTTTGTGCAGTAATAGCTGAGCGTATTGATCAACATAAAGTTGATATACTCGGTTTTGGAGTAGCGCCTTCAGAGGGTCTGAACAAAGGACTGGTTGCAAATATTGGCAAAACTGCTGAAGCAATTAAAGAAGCCATGTCCAAAGCTTCTAATCAGGCAGGCATTGTGATTACAACTTTAAACGTTGGAGTTGCCGGCGAACATATAACAAGTATGCGGCATAGGAATTATGTTACAATAAGTCGCGATGAAAAAGAAATAACAAAGGAAGACCTTGAAAGATTGGAAGCAGATGTCAGGACAATAAGAATTCCATCAGACAGACAGATTCTGCATATAATCCCCGAAGAATTTTCAGTTGATCATCAAGGGGGGATAGATTCACCGATTGGGATGTCAGGATCGCGCTTAGAAGCAACTAATCATATTGTGCTTGCTTCTATTCCTGCAATCCAAAATATAAAAAAATCTGTAGAACGAGCGGGTTATCAGGTTAAGGATTACATACTGCAGCCAATAGCCTCAAGCACCTCTGTATTAGATGAAAATGAAAAAGACTTAGGCATAGTATTGATTGACATAGGCGGGGGTACCACAGATATTGCAATCTATCATAAAAAGACAATCAAACACACTAAAGTGATAGGTGTAGCCGGTAATCAGGTTACTAATGATATACGAGAATCGCTTGGTGTTATAACAGAAGAGGCTGAGCGGTTAAAAAAAGAATTTGGCTATGCAACTGAGAACGCAATTATTAAAGAAGAAGATATTTTCATTAAAGGTGTTGGTGCGCGCGGGAATGCAAAAATACCAATCAGCTTATTAACACAAATAATTAGTTTGAGAATGAGAGAACTTTTCAGCCTTATTGATAATGAATTAAGAAGCACCGGCTATAAAAACAAAATCAAAGCCGGAATCGTATTAACAGGAGGGGGTTCATTGTTAAAGGGGGCAACAGAATTAGCTGAAGAAGTATTCGGACTGCCTGCAAGGATAGGGGTGCCACTTGAACTTGGAAGTGGATTGTCTAACGAAATTGAAAGCCCTGAATTTGCTACCGTAGCTGGTCTTATTAGAGGAATTCCGGGAGGAAGGTCAAGCGAGTATCAGGAATTGATTAAAAAACCTGTTGACTCAGAAAATAAAATAAAAAAATTCATTAAACGTGTAACAATATTTTTTGACGAATTATAAATCATTATTAAGGAGTAACTATGCCAAATTTTGCAACCTTGGATAAAGAAAGATCAATGTCAGCTGTATTAAAAGTAGTTGGTGTTGGTGGTGGTGGGTGTAATGCCATCGAAAGTATGATAGCCAGAGGATTAACCGGCGTTGAGTACATCGCAGTTAATACCGATGCTCAAGTACTTAATAGCAGTAATGCTACACATAAAATTCAAGTTGGGACTAATGTTACGCGAGGTTTAGGCGCTGGTTCTGACCCAAGCATCGGCAGAAAGGCTACCGAAGAAGATCGTGAAAAACTTGCTGAAGTTCTTGCAGGAAGTGATATGGTTTTTGTGACTGGCGGTATGGGCGGGGGAACCGGTACTGGCGGTGCCCCTGTGGTTGCATCAATAGCAAAAAGTGTTGGTGCTCTTGTGGTTGGTATTGTTACCAAACCTTTCAAGTGGGAAGGTAAAAAAAGAATGCTTAATGCTGAAAATGGCATCCAGGAATTAAGGCAGCATGTTGACAGCTTAATTGTAATCCCAAATGAACGATTACTATCTATCATTGATAAAAATATAAATGCTTTTACGGCTTTCGATAAACCAAATGAAGTATTGTATGAAGCTACACGAGGCATTGCGGACATTATAAATGTTGAAGGATTAATTAATGTTGATTTTGCTGATGTTCGATCAGTGATGAATCAAAGCGGCGAAGCTCTTATGGGATGTGGCATTGCCAGTGGTGAGAACCGTGCAGTTGAAGCAGCACAAAAGGCAATTTCAAGCCCATTACTTGAAGGCGTAAACATCAAAGGAGCAAAAAGCGTTTTATTAAATGTAACCGGATCAAGCAACCTTTCTATGCAGGAAATTTATGCAGGCAATAATGTTATTTTTGAAGCTGCCGGTGAAGAAGCAAATGTAATTTTCGGCTGTGTTAAAAAAGATGAAATGAATGACTATGTTTCATATACTGTCATTGCAACTGGATTTCAGGGTTCAAATTCTTCAGGAAAAGGTAAAACTACAGCACTGCCAAAATCAACATCTGCAACAAGTGTAGATACCTTCCGTGGTGGATTTATCTTCAAAGAGTCTGACGAAATTAATCAAGACGATTTGGAAATACCCACCTTCTTCAGGCTTAATGGTGCAAAATCTAAAATGGAAGAAAAACCAACAGATCCATTAGAATCTGGCTTTAAACCACAGGATTCACGATATACCTGGGCGAAGGACAAAGCAGAAAAAAAGAAGTTTGAAGAAGAACCGGGCAGCGAAGAAAGTTCTTCCTTTTTAAGAATGATTATGGATTAATTTTGTTTTAATAATAATAGCTTAAAAGATTGAGATTATTTATTCTATTCATCGCTTGGCCGCGATTCAATAAGAATATTCTCTTCTTCGTCTTTTGATATTATTATTCTATTTGGACGGCAGCAGATTCTGCAATCTTCTATGAAATCCTGCTTGCCTTCAATTGTCAGATCAACCCAAACTGTATTTTCGACGCCGCAGTATTGGCATGTCCAAACCAAATCTTCATCTGATTGCATTTTTTCCTCTTAAAAGTTAATTCTAATTCTACCTCCATATTAAGCTAGAAAAAAAATAATAATCAACTTTTCTATCCTTTGCTCTTGATTTTTTTTCATTAATGTCTTAAATATAGTGTGCAAATGCACACTATATTGTAATGAATAAAAATAATACAGAAATATTCCGCTATAGTTTGCCCGCAGAATGGAAGCAAACAAAAATTCACACACTTTATCCGCCCATTCTGCGAAACGGCAGCAAAGTTAAATTTAATATTTTTGATTACGAAATGCTTTTCGCCGATCAAGCGACAAAAGAATTGTTAAGGAGGGGGAAAACAATCGGCTGCTTCTACATTGAGTCTCCGGGCATGCGTTCGCTTCTGCGAAAACTTGATGTAACAACATTTGAAATGCTCACAGCGGCAAGTTCAATTATACGCCCCGGTGTTGCAGAAAGCGGAATGATGCAGGAATTTATCGCCCGGCATAAAGACCCTGCCCGAAGAAAGTATTTGATTCCTGAAATGGAAGATCTTCTTACGGAAACCTACGGTGTAATGATCTATCAGGAAGATGTTATAAAAGTAGCACATCATATCGCTGGCTTAACACTTGAAGAAGCCGACTTGCTTCGCCGTGCGATGAGCGGAAAAATGCGCTCGCACAAAGCAATGGAACAAATAACGAATAAGTTTTTTTCTTCTTGTAGAGAAAGGGAACTGACTGATTATCAGGCAAACGAACTTTGGCGGCAAATTGAATCTTTTGCGGGATATTCTTTTTGTAAAGCTCACAGTGCTTCATTTGCACTTTTATCCTTTCAGGTGGCTTTTCTAAAAGCTCATTACCCTGCCGAGTTTATGGCAAGCGTACTCAGCAATCAGGGAGGGTTTTATTCACCTGCTGTTTATATTCAGGAAAGCAAAAGACTTGGTTTAAAAATTGAGCTGCCCTGTATAAACAGAAGCTCTTATGAATATTATGGTGAAGCAAAAAAAATAAGGATCGGCTTGATGGCTATCAAAAATTTTTCTTTCAACTCGATTCAAAAAATAATTGAGGAAAGGAAAAAACATGGCAGATTTATTTCGCTGGCAGATTTTCTTGTGAGGACCAAAATCGGTTTTGAGGAAACATCTTTGCTTATCAATTGCGGGGCAATGGGCTGCTTCAAACAAAGCCGCCCGGAACTTATGCGATTACTTGATATTTACATAAAGAAAAGAAAAATTTTAGAGGAAAATTCTAATAACCTTTTTATGAATGAGAGTTTTCTACTTGAAAATTATGTGCGAACAAATCGAAATTATTCCCTTGATGAAATATGCCGTACCGAGTACAACTCCTTTGATTATATGGTTACTCGTCATCCGCTTTTTTTCTTCAAAGAATGGCTGAGTCAACCTTCAATTGTGCAGGCAAAAAATATGTATTTGTACAAAAACAAAAAAGTAAAAATGATCGGGTGGTATATGACTTCTAAAAGAATCAGAACAAGGAAGGGGGAGATAATGAAATTTCTATCGCTGGAAGACCTGACTGGAACTTTTGAAGTTGTTATCTTCCCAAAGGTATATAATATTTATGCAGGGCTCACAGCTTCGATGGGTCCCTACCTTGTAGATGGCAAAATTGATATGAATGATGAAAACAATCTTATTGCCGAAAAGATAGAAATACTTACCTCGCTTGAAATAAAGCAGAGCTTTCAAAAGGACAGTGTTGATCACAACTATTATGGTGATAAGGAAAAAATAACTGAAGAAGAATTTTATATTGTCGAAAAACTTGGTGCGGAAAAATTACGCCGGGCTTATGCTGTCTGATTTATTTCATATTTACAAATTGTGTCGGGAAATTCAAATCAGCTTCGCGAACTAATTTTATAACATCCTGCAAATCATCAATTTTAGGAGCTTGAACGCGAATTTGTTCATCTTGGATTTGTGCAGTCACTTTTAGCTTTGAGTCTTTAATCATCTTTGTAATAATCTTGGCGTTATCTTTAGAAATGCCGCTCAAAAGATTAATCTTTTGTTTGATAGTACCGCCGGCAGCTGTTTGTGCATCTTCGGGGCTTAAAGCTTTAATCGAAATACCACGCTTGATAAATTTAGATTGAATTATATCATAAGAAGAACGAAGAGAATAATCATCTTTTGTATGGATCAAAATAAATTTTTCTTTTTTATTTAATTCAATTAAGGTGTTAGAATCTTTGAGATCGTAACGTTGATGGATTTCTTTGGATGCCTGATTAATGGCATTATCTGCTTCCTGAAAATCTATTTCAGAAACAATATCGAAGGAGTGATTTTGAGCCATAAATTAATTATTAAAAATTAAAAAAATAGTCGGGGTGATAGGATTCGAACCTACGACCTCTTCGTCCCGAACGAAGCGCGCTAGCCGGGCTGCGCTACACCCCGAAAGTTAAGTAACTAAAAAAAAATCAGAATAGTCTTTTTTTATAAAATCTTTGTTTCTAATTTTTTTTAATTTGATTTCAAATCTATTAGCTTCAACATTAGTTTCAAAGTCCATTAAAAAAATCAACTTCCACGGACCTTTATTTTTAGTTGATTTATTTTGACCGGAATTATGTTCGACTAATCTTCTGTTAATATTATTGGTGTGCCCGATGTACCAATTATGAGTTTTCAGAGATTCAATTATGTAAGTGTAAAAAATTTCCACGACCTTCCCGACCTGTCGGGACGCGCTAGCCGGGCTGCGCTACACCCCGAAAGTTAAGTAACTAAAAAAAAATCAG
>DAOLIQ010000071.1:16300-17164 GCA_035328465.1 Ignavibacteriaceae bacterium
CACGACCTTCCCGACCTGTCGGGACGCGCTAGCCGGGCTGCGCTACACCCCGAAAAAAAATCAATAGCAATCTAACGCATTTGAATATTCAAAAAAAATTTGGTTTATTATTGAAATTATTAGATAATATTTAAGATAAATTACTTGCTTTTGATGATTCTTTGTCCTATAATTCAAGTGAAAATTTTTAAAAAAATGACTAATAACAAACATAACTATACACTAATTAAGTGAGGAAAAAATGAAAAAAGTTGTTCTATTTGTGGCGATTTTAATGACCACAGGTCTATTCGCCCAATCGACCAATCAAATACTTACTAAGGATGCCTGGGTATTTGGCTTTGGTTTTACTTATCCAAGATTAATGAGCTCTCCACTTGAGGCGAGTGATGTTAATTATGGCGGATTTCTTTCCATTCAGAAAAATTTTTCTGAGCACACTGGACTTAGATTATCCGGAAAATTAAATCATATTGAAGCCGAATACAACAATCCTGTAATTACACTAACAGATGATATTATATCCGGTAATGTTGATATGCTTTACTATTTCGTACCTTGTGAACCAGTTTCTCCATACATTGTCGCTGGATTCGGTGCTATTTTTTACAAACCGGTAAACGCTCCTACTCCCTCCTTAGATGAAGAAAGTTTTACTGATTTTCAATTAAACCTCGGTTTTGGAAGTGAATGGAGAATCGGTGACAGTTGGAGAATTAAAACCGAATTAGGTTATCATACAGTTTCAAACAGTAAAATTGATGGTGTGTACGATGGCGGTAACGGTTTACTGGGTGGAAACAATGATACATATATGAGTTTCGATTTAGGCTTCCTGTATTACTTTGGACAGGGTGAACGCAG
>DAOLIQ010000072.1:0-16779 GCA_035328465.1 Ignavibacteriaceae bacterium
TCTGTGCAAAACTTTTTCCATCATGGAGAAGAAATGCAACTAAAATTATTGCAAAAATCTTATAGAACGATTTCATATTAAGAACTCCTTTTTAAATTATTATTTGTTATTAAATGTTTACTCTGCTTTAGATGTTCTGCCGCCTTGGTCACCAATCAAAATCCATCTGCCATCTTTTTTCATTAAGATGTCAGTCCATTTTCCTGATGACCTATCCTCTTTACCTGTTTGATTATTTTTATCTAACTGAGTGTAAAAATAATCGGCGTAAGCAAAATCACCTTTTACCCAAATGGCAACAGGTGTAAGTGTATAAACAATAGTGGTATTATTCTTTAAACCATTTGCTATCCATTTACCTGTATTGGATTTGCTTTGGGGAACTACTGATTGGTAATCCCACCCCATATAACTATCATCAAAGTATGACATGAATCCTTGAGCATCTCCCTTTGCGGAGACTTCCCAATATTTTTCCACACCTGCCCAAACATCTTTTTGTTCAGATGACCATTGCTGTGCAGCGCTGCTGCCGGATAAGATTATTACTGTAAATAATACAGCGAATATTGAATGTAACTGTTTCATAACACGCGCTCCTTTTTGATTGTTAAAAATGTTTTTAATAATAACCATTATAATCTGTTATTTATTTTTTAGTTCAATCTGAATTACCTCGAAAGGTTCATCGCCAGTGTTCTCCCCCTGATGTGTTGTCTCTGGTGACCACATAACCTGACCGGCTTTGATATCCAGATCTCTTGTTGTTCCATCCGGAAATCTAAAACTCGTTTTCGCATCTGTTAACGATATTATTACACCTTCCGGATGTGAATGCATAACACCTTTCTCTCCTGCACCATAAGTAATTCTTAATACACGAACCTGATCATTTTCAAATTCGACTTTGTAATGTTTGGAATCAACTTTGGTTGCATCCTGTGCAAAGCTGTATCCCGATAAAATTATCACTGCAAATAGAGCGGCGAATATTGAAAGAAACTGTTTCATAACGCGAACTCCTTTTTGATTTTGTTAGTATTGATTTAGTTAAAAATATTATTTGACAGTTGATGCTGCTTCATCAAGAAAATAAATCGCCGGCACACCAACAACACCGGCATCTTGCATGGCTGACTTTAACGTGTCAGACTGAGCAAATTTTTGCAAATTTTCTAAACTATCCCATTCAAGTAAAACAAATAGTTCATTAGGATTATTGGCACTTTGAAATACCTTACCACCTTTAGAACCGTTTTGACTGCGGATGGAAGAATGATTATCAAATGCTTTTTTCCATTTCGCGAAATCTTCGCAATTGTGATGAACGAGTATATAAGACATGATAGAACTCCTTTTGGTTATTGAAATAATTTATTTAAAAGATTTCAGTGTTCATTGAGCCACTGCTCAAAACTTTTATTTGCCACATCCTTTGGATAACTCCAATCCGGTTTAAGACGTAAGCCGCTTTCACTTCTCCAGATAAAATCGATAACGACTTTTACTTCCTTTTTATTTGTTATTGATATTAAAAACAATTCTTGATCCTGCAGAGCAATCATTTTTGCCTCGCAGTTGATGTGCTGTGCGATAAGAGTACTTTGGATAATTTCTGCCTGTCGCAAATCATAAGTTGCCCAAACAATTCCATCCTTGCCTGACAGAAAATCATTCTCATCAAAGGAGATTGAAAGCTCAATGCTGCTTCCCGTTGGGAGTTGCGGAGGATTGGTTTCACTCAAATCTTTCCAGTGAATTGCTTTCATAGAATCAAGAACAATCTTCCCATCGAAGTTAAATGTCCCTTTTGATTTTAAGATTATCAAAGTATAAAGCTCAGGTTTTTGAAATAGTTTATTTAAAATTTCCCTGCAAAAGTAGAAGATTGGTTTACTGATATCTTGCACTATACACGCATTTGTTTGGACTTTTGGTGCAAATGGGGTTTTTTTGACGGGATTGAAATTCTAACCGTTTAACTTGACATTAAGATTAACAAATGTTTCTGTAGGGATCGGACTCCTTCCGTTCCTTTGCTGCGCCTTTCAGTTACCTTCTTTGCCTGTTCGTTAATGCAAAATCAGGTCAGTCAAGAGTCAGAAGCAGATTGGTTAAGTGCGAATTTATAAGATCCGGATCGGTCAGGAGACCGATCCCTACAATATTTTTTTATAATCCGAAGGCGAACATCCAAACTGCTTTTTAAACGCGCGGGAAAAATATGCCTGATCATTAAATCCAACTTTATAACAAATCTCAGCAACAGTTCCGGCATTTTGCTTCAATAGATCTGAAGCTCGTTGAAGACGGAATGATCTGATTAACTGTCCTGGCGGCTGATCAACTAAGGCATTTAATTTTCTTGTGAGTTGAGAGACACTCATATTCATTCCATCGGCAAGTTTATCAACACTGAATTGTTCATCCTCAAAATGGGTTTCGATGGTATTAATTACTTTATTTAAAAAAGTTTGATCAACAGAAATGGAAGTTACTTCGGCAGGTTTAATTATTGTTGATGTACTGAATCGTTTACGAAGCTGCTTGCGCTGATAGATTAGATTTTTAACGCGTACTTTTAACTCTTTTGCACTGAATGGTTTTGTTAGATAATCATCAACGCCTGTTTCCAAACCGAGTATTTTATCATCAAGTCCGGCTTTTGCAGTTAACATTATAATTGGAACATGGCTTGTCTTTTCATCACTGCGTATTGCTTTACTGAATTTATAGCCATCCATTTTAGGCATCATAACGTCGGTTATAATTAAATCAGGAATTTCATTTTTTGCAATTGAAATTCCTTCTTCTCCATTACCGGCTTCAATTATTTTAAAATCATTTTCAAGCTGTTCGCGTATGTATGCCCGAACATCAAGGTTGTCTTCCACAATTAAAATTATTTCTTGATTGTTTTTGAGTCTTGGGAGTTGGAGCTCGGGGGATGGAGGCTGGTGATCAAAAGTTGGAAGTAGTTCTGCTTCTGAAATTTCCACATCAGTTAAAATATTATCTTGAGCTGAATCGTTTGCTGATAATTTAATAGTCTTATCGTTGAGACTTTTCAGATCACCAACAGGAAAAGTGATTTTAAATTCCGTTCCTTCACCTTCTTTACTATTAACAGAAATTTGTCCTTTATGAAGTTCAACTAATTCTTTTGTTAAAGCTAAACCAATTCCCGTTCCCTCGTGTTCGCGTGTACTTGAACCATCAACCTGATAGAAGCGATTAAAAATATGGGGCAGACTATCGGAAGGAATTCCAGCCCCATTATCAATAATTTTAATCTCAACTGATGATGAAATGATATTTGCTGTGAGTTTTATCTCTCCATTTTCAGAAGTAAACTTAAATGCGTTTGAAATAAGATTACAAATAATCTTTTCCATTTTATCAGCATCAAAAGTTAAAGGAATGGTTTCAGAATCAGATTCAAACTTTAGACTTATCTTTTTGGATTCGGCAAGTGATTCAAAAGAAAATAAAATGCTTTTTAGAAACGAAACTATATTATGCTGTTCTGCATTTAGTTCCATACTTCCGGCTTCAAGTTTTGATAAATCCAACAACTGATTGATCAAAGTGAGTAACCGTCTTGCATTTCTGTTTGCAACTTGCAGCTTTCCCTTTTCTTTTGTTTCAAGGTTTGAGGACATAACACTTTCAACCTGTCCAAGAATTAATGTTAGCGGTGTGCGAAACTCGTGAGAAATATTTGCAAAGAAATGCGATTTAAGTTGATCCAAATTACGAAGTGAATCCGTTGCAACTTTTTCAAGCTTTAGTTGATTCTTAAGTTTTATTCTGTTTAACTCGTAGCGGCGAATCAAATAAAGTCCGGATAGAAAAAGTAACCCATATAAAATATAAGCCCACCAGGTATTCCACCAGGGTGGGGTAATTATTAAAGTGATTGCTATTCCCGCTTCGTTCCACACACCGTCATTGTTTGATCCTTTTACGCGGAAAAGATATTCACCCGGCGGAAGATTGGTATATGCTGCCGTGTGAACTGAGCCGGAATAGATCCAATCATCATTGAAATTCTCAAGTTTATAAGCATATTGATTTTTTTGTGATGCAGAATAATCCAATGCAGCAAATTCAAAGGTGATTACATCATCATCATACGAAAGAATAATTTCATCAGTTTCAGAAATTGATTTTTGTAATATTGAATTATTACTTCTGACAGATACATATTGATCCTGGATTTTTAATCGAGTTAAAACTACGTCAGGCTTGTAGGGGTTATCTTTTATTGCATCGGGATTGAAATAATTTAAACCATTTATTCCGCCGAAAAACATTTCGCCTTTCTCGCTTCGATAATATGCTCCGGTATTAAACTCATTACTCTGCAATCCATCATTCACATCATAATTTCTAAAAGTTTTTTGCTGCGGGTTAAATTTAGACAAGCCCTTATTAGTGCTAAGCCAAAAATTTCCTTTCCCGTCCGGCAGAATTCCATAGACGACGTTATTGGGTAAACCATCACTTTCATAAAAATGACTAAACAAATTATTATCAACATCAAAACGATTGATGCCTCCGCCTGCAGTTCCTATCCATAAAATATTTTTTGATTCATAAGGATCAATACAAATAGATTTTATAAGATTATTACTGAGACTCTGAAGATTCTGAGGATCATTTTTAAAAGATTTAAAGGACTTTTTATTAGGGTCAAAACGAATTAGCCCATCATTTGTACCGAGCCAAAAAATTCCCTGGTTGTCCTGTGTAATAACAGTTCTAACTTGTCCGCTGAGAGAAGAAGATGATTGATAACGAAATTTTTGAAAGATGCCTTTATCAATATCTACAATTCTGCTAAAATAATTTTCGGTCGCAATCCAAATGCTGTTCTGACGATCTTCAAAAACCGCATAAACTTCTTTCTGCGGCAAGCCCGAAGAATCTGCAGGATTAAATTTGTATTGTCTTGCTTTTTCAGTTTGCGGATCGTATCTGTAAAGACCTTCTGTTGTTGTAGTCCAGATTTTCCCATCCGAGGATTTTATCATTGTTGCAGCGCCAGTATTTCCAAAGTCATTAAGTTTATCCGAACTAGTTTCATAACTTTTCAATTCACCTGTCTTACGATTCCAGCGATATAAAACAGCGGTACTAATCCAAACTATATCATTGTTCTCTTCCAGAATAGAACGAACACTAAAACCAGTAATTCGCGATGCAGGTTCTTTCCTTTTTAATAAGGTAGAAAAACGGGTTGCTTTATAATCGTATAAATTAATTCCCATTCCCGCAGTGCCGATCCAAACGATACCTGTCTTATCTGTAAATAAACTTGAAATACTGCTGAAACTGATAGACTTTGGATTTAGCGGATCATTCTTAAAATAATCATACGAACTAATAGCCGGATCAAATCGCATTAATTCACCTGGTGTTGCAAGCCACAACTTTCCGAGATGATCTTCAATAATTGCAATTATATTTCCCCAGCCATAACGATATACTTCATACTCGTGAGGAAATAATTTAAAAGTGCCGCTCCCTTTGTCAAACTTAACTAAACCACTTACTGTGCCTAACCATAAAGTTCCGTTTTTACTTTCATAAATTGCACTCACACTGTGATCGTATTGGCTTGAAGGTGCTTTGGAATTTTTTATTTGAAAATTGAAATAAGTGAAACTCCCGGAGTTAAAATCAAATTGATTCAATCCATTTTCAGTTCCAACCCATAGAATTCCTTTCGAATCGAAAAATAGTGATGTGGTGTTATTGCTGCTTAAGCTTTTGGAATTAGCTTCATCGTGTATGTACTGCTTATACCCTGCTGCAAATAAATTTTTATGATTAAGAGTTATCTTAAATAAGCCATCGTTCCTCGTAGCAACCCAAATATTTCCAGTTTTATCTTCTGCGATTGACTTAATCTCATTTGTATTTATATCAGCTGAACCGTCTGAACGATACTGAATGTGATGAAATATTTCAGTGTTACGGTCAAAACAATTCAATCCGCCGTTTAAAGTTCCAATCCAAATATAACCGCGGCTGTCTTCGAATAACGCTGTAATGTAGTTTGCAGAAATTGTAGTTGTGTCAAAAGGATCATGCTGATAAACGACAAACGAGTAACCATCGTATCTGTTTAGCCCATCCTTTGTTCCAAACCACATAAATCCTTTTTTATCCTGCAGGATGGACGATATAAAGTTTTGTGATAATCCGTCATCACTGGAGAGATGTTTGAATTTTAAGTCCTGCGCATAATTGTTCGCAAATAATAAAATCATGAATAATAAAATTGATTTTATTAATCTGAACTTAGTGAAGTATAAAAAATTTAGAAACATTGACACTGATGTTTATGATTGATGACAAAATAATTCATTGCTGTTTAAATCCATAATTGAAATCACGAACCATATTTATTAATTTTAATAAAAAAGGGAACCCGTATGGATTCCCTTTTGATTTCAGACTCCTGCTTACTGATTTCTTAGAAAGATTATCTCTGTTTGCTTGCAATAAGATTTAATGCACTTCCAGCCTTAAACCATTCTATCTGTGCAGCATTAAAAGTATGATTTAACAATACCTCATCTTTGCTTCCATCTTTATGCTTAACAATCATCTTCACTTGTTTTTCAGGAGCTAAAGTTGAAATTAGTAAATCAACTTTATCATCTTCTTTTATCTTATCATAATCTTTTGGATCAGCAAAAGTAAGCGGCAGCATTCCCTGTTTTTTTAAATTCGTTTCGTGGATGCGAGCAAAACTTTTTACGATTATTGCCCTGCCGCCAAGAAATCTTGGTTCCATTGCTGCGTGTTCTCGAGATGAACCTTCACCATAATTTTCATCACCTACAACAACCCAGTTTACACCTTTTGCTTTATAATCGCGTGCAACTTCAGGAACTGATTTTGTTTCGCCAGTAAAAGTATTTTTAACTTTGCCCGGTTCTTTTG
The DNA here is from genome assembly GCA_035328465.1 of Ignavibacteriaceae bacterium. Taxonomy (GTDB): domain Bacteria; phylum Bacteroidota; class Ignavibacteria; order Ignavibacteriales; family Ignavibacteriaceae; genus JADJEI01. The sequence goes on from DAOLIQ010000072.1 coordinate 6,958, forward strand.
TATAAGCGTTAATAGCCCCGATAAACATATTGTTAGAAATGTTATCAAGATGTCCACGATACTTTAACCACGGACCCGCCATTGAAATATGATCAGTAGTACATTTACCAAAAGCTTTTAGCAAGATTGGAAGATCAACCAAATCTTTTCCATCCCACGGTGTGAACGAAGTAAGCAATTGTAACCTGTCGCTCTTCGGATCAACTTTAACTTCTACTTTACTTCCATCTTCAGCAGGAGCAACAAAACCGGCACTGCCTTCATCAAAGCCGCGTGGTGGTAATTCTTCTCCGCTTGGTGCATCAAGTTTTACTTTTTCACCTTTTTCATTCACAAGCTCATCCGTAATAGGATTAAAAGATAAACTGCCTGCAATTGCTAATGCTGTTGTAATTTCTGGTGATGCAACAAATGCAAGGGTTTCGGGATTTCCATCATTACGTTTTGCAAAATTTCTATTGAATGATGTGATGATTGTATTTCTCTCACCCATCTTCATATCCATCCTCTTCCACATTCCAATGCAAGGTCCGCAAGCGTTTGCAAGAATTACTCCACCTATATCAGTTAAAGTTTTTAGCTGCCCATCACGTTCAATTGTAGCGCGAACCTGTTCAGAGCCGGGTGTAATTGTGTATTGCGCTTTTGCTTTTATACCTTTTGTAAGCGCTTGCTTAGCAATACTTGCAGAGCGGTCAATATCTTCATAACTGGAATTTGTACAACTTCCAATCAAACCAACAGAAACTTTATCAGGAAAGTTTTCACTCTTAACTGCTTCTTTCATTTTAGAGATTGGCCATGCTTTATCCGGAGTAAATGGCCCATTAAGATGCGGCTCAAGTTCACTTAAATTAATTTCAATAACCTGATCATAATATTTTTCGGGGTTTGCGAAGACTTCTTTATCAGCACAAAGTTCATCAGCTAAACCTTCTGCGAGTGCTGCAACATCAACACGTTTTGTGATTCGTAAATATGATGCCATCTTCTCATCAAATGGAAATACAGAAGTAGTTGCACCAATCTCTGCACCCATATTACAAATAGTACCTTTGCCTGTGCACGAAATTGAATTTGTACCTTCACCAAAATATTCTACAATAGCTCCGGTGCCGCCTTTAACAGTTAAGATTCCCGCAAGTTTGAGAATAACATCTTTTGCAGAAGTCCATCCGTTTAGTTTTCCTGTTAATTTAACGCCGATAAGTTTTGGCCATTTCAATTCCCACGGCATTCCAGCCATAACATCCACAGCATCTGCACCGCCAACGCCAATTGCAATCATTCCAAGTCCACCAGCATTAGGAGTGTGTGAGTCGGTTCCAATCATCATTCCACCAGGAAATGCATAATTTTCTAAAACAACCTGATGAATAATTCCAGCACCCGGCTTCCAGAATCCAACGCCAAATTTTTGAGAGATGCTTTCAAGAAAATCATAAACTTCTTTGTTCTCTGTTGTTGCACGATTAAGATCTTCTGTTGCACCAATTTGAGCTTGAATTAAGTGATCACAATGAACAGTAGATGGAACAGCGGTTGTTTTTCTTCCGGCGGACATAAATTGTAAAAGTGCCATTTGTGCAGTAGCATCCTGCATCGCAACACGATCGGGTGCTAAATCAACATAATCTTTTCCACCGGTAAATTCTTTAGTTGCTTTATCGTAAAGATGAGTGTATAAAACTTTTTCTGCATAAGTTAGCGGACGATTAACAACTTTTCGTACTTCACTTAATTTGCTTTTATAGTTGGTATAAACTTTTTTGATCATATCGAGATTTGCGGTCATTTTAATTTCCTTTAAATTTTTCTAAATCAAATTACACATTCAAAAATATGAAAAAGACTGCATATATGTTTTTACTGGTAGAAAATGCTGCAAATTTTTTGCGTGATAGGTATTTCTTACAATTATTTTAGAAATATTTTCCAGAATACTAAATATTCCAAATATTTAACCGATAATAGTTATGGAATAATATTTGATTTTGCTTATTTTACATAAGGAAATTTAAAAACTTGTTATTACTTTTCAATTAATGGGATATGGTACCAAACTTTACTTACTACGACAAAAACGGTGAGAAGTGGTCAATCGAAAAAGGTGATTGGATTAGTCATCAATCAACTGAGATTAAACCAGTTATAAAGAAAGAATTCTCAATCGGCTATTTCGAGTTTTTCATCGTGACTGTAATTATATCTGCAATTTTATTTGCAATTAATTTTCTCTAAGATTTAGTACGCCGTAAAAAGGTTTAAAACGGAGGGTTATATTGACCTTGGATATCTGTGACCTCTTGTTATTTATAAATCTTTTTTTAAAACAATTTTATTTTTGTCTAAAGCGAAGATATAGCACGGTCAAAGTTAAGCCTCGTTATTGTCATTTCTTATTAGTAGAAGTATGGCTGACTGCGGAACTATTAAATATTTTTCCTTATCAAACTCAATCTCGAAAGCTTCTTTCCGAAGAAAAATTGCCAGGTCACCCTCCTTTGCCTGTAAAGGGATATACTTAACCAAATCTTTCGACTCTTTCCATGGCTCATCATCCAAATTAGTACCGGTAGGATAACCAGGACCGGATTTGATTACATATCCGCTTTGAATTTTTTCCTTCTCGCTCACGCCGGGCGGAAGGTATAATCCACTTGCTGTCTTAGTCGACTCCTCTTCAGGGTGTATAAGAACTCTATCACCAACGACAATAAATCTTTGCAAATTTTTCAATTGAAATGTCATAAATAATTTTTTTTTATACAAAAATATGAAAATAAAAAATCATTTGTTTTTTTGACTTTCAGGATAATTTCTTGTAATTCTTATTAGATGTTTTAGAAGTGCAGGATATGCAGCAGAAAGAAGTAATCCTGTTGAAGTCAGGAATGAGTTCATCAAAATTTTTTGAACCCAAAGGGAAGAAGTAATTCTTTTTTGAAATAATTCATTCCAACTGTTTTCATAAATCTCCCCCATTTTTTCCAAAGATCGGGATTGATTTTTCAAATTAAAAATTATTTCTGCAGCAAGCTTACCTGACTCCATTGCCATAGCGATACCGTCGCCTGCCAGCGGTGCTATCAATCCCGCTGAATCTCCGATAAAAAATATCCCATTTTTAAATTTTTCCTTCAGCCCGAAATAAATATTCCCGGTGCCATAAATCTGTTCCGACTGAATTTGCTGCTCAAAATCATTCTTAAACATTTCTGCGAGCGCAGGATTAGATTTTATGTTTCGAATAATTTTTGCACGCGGCGGTTCATCGTATATTTTTCTATTTTCCAAAAAACAGACCGTTACTTTATCTCCATTTATTTTATTTAATCCACAATAAAGATTTGAACCGGAAAAAATAATTATCTCATTCTTTTTGAAATTGCAAAACGCATTTTGATTCAAATGAAACTTAACCCCATTGAGCTGTGATTGGTTATTTATAAATTTTCTGAAAAGAATTTTATCTAATTTATTTTGCTTGCCATACGACGCGATTACATATTTTGCTTCAATGTTGATTATACCGGATTCAGTACGGGCACTTATGTTAAAATTATTATTCGATCGAACTATCGAGTTTACTTCCGCAGGCTGATAAACCTTTGCTCCATTTTGATTACATTTATCCAAAAGCATTTTATCAAAGCTTGACCTCCTAAGTGCAAAAGCCTCAAAGTCAAAACCGGCAGAAATTTTTTTCCCGTTTCTACTAATAAAATTAAATGAATCAATTCGATTAGGATTTAGAGATAAAAAATCAGAATAGAGTTCAAGTTCTTTTACTTTACCAATTACTTCGGTCGAGAGAAACTCGCCGCAAAGAACATCACGAGGAAAATTTTTTTTCTCAAAAAGACAAACATCAAAACCCGCAGACGAAAGAAAACTTGCAGCAGTAGCTCCCGCCGGACCACCGCCAATGATTGCTATCTGATGTTGAATAGGTTTTCTTTCAGGCATAAATTACCACCAGCCATCTGAATGCCCATCTTCGATATACTTTGAATCGAACAATTTCTAATTGTTTAAGAATATTTTTTAAATCGGTTTTGATAAACCCTCTTTTAACTGAAAGCGGTCCATCATTTTTTACCATTTTACTTTTCGAAAATAATTTTGTCAAAAGTAAAATTCCGATATATGCAAGCCAGGATCTTCGCAAATCATTTATTACAATCCCCGTTTTGCAGATCTTTAAGGACATCTTAAGAATCGAAATAATTTCTGATTCGGTAAAGTGGTGAAGAAAAAGGGAGAGGTGAACAATGTCAACTGAATTTTCTTTGAATGGTAAATTGAGAGCAGTACCTAAAATAACATTTGTGTCAATTGATTTTTCTTTTAAGAATTTACAAACTCTAAAATTCAAATCAAGCGAGTAAATCTCAACTTCATTTTCAACTTTATTTTGCAGTACATCCGAACTGCCAGCGCCAATATCAAGAATAGATAATTTATGATTTGAATGGTTATTACTCGATAATAATTTTACACCGAAATGAGTAGCAGAATTTCCACCCAAATATTTATTTATAACATTTAGTTCGGATAATGCCAGATCAATTCTTGCATCCAGAATTGAAAAATCATCCATAATCTCTTTGGTGTATTCTCTTTCCATTTTCAACATACTTTAAAGAGCACCAATTCCATTGTTAGCCCCGGTCCGAAAGCAACAGCACAGCAAAGATCATCAATATCAAGCAGCTCATTTTCTAAAATATTTTTAAGCACAAACAAAATTGAAACTGAGGAAAGATTGCCAAAATTTTTCAGAATCTCTCTCGAAGGTTTTAACTGCTTATCAGAAAGCTGCAGTCCATTTTGAAGTGAATCTAAAATTGCACGACCGCCCGGATGCAAAGCCCAATGTTTAATTTTTGAGCTATCAATCCCTCTTCTTGCTAAAATTTCTTTAGCTCTTGGAGCAGCAGAGTTTAAAATAATTTTCGGGAGTTCGGAGGAAAGCATCATTTCAAAACCGTTGTTGCCAATTTTCCAGCCCATGTATTTTGCAGAATCTTCAAACATAAATGATTCTGCAAATTGTATTTCAAGTTTTCTTCTTTGTGAATAATTATTTTTAGAAAAGAATGCAGCAGCAGCGCCGTCAGCAAAAATCATATTAGCTAAAATATTGTCACGCGTAGGTTCGGTTTGAAGGTGGAGGCTGCATAACTCAACTGAAATCATTAGTGTGTTTTCATTTTCGTCCTGCTTCATTGCTTCCCAGACAGAATTAATTCCGACTAACGAAGCAGCACAGCCCATGAAACCAATGTTTGTTCTTTTTACATTTGGCGGAAGATTAAATTCTTTAATAATTTGATAATCCAAGCCGGGGGCAAAAAATCCTGTGCAGGAAATTGTAATTAACCTGTCAATAGATGAGAAATCAATTTTATATTTATCACCTAAAGTTCTAACTGCATTTCCCGTAAGTAAAGTTGCCCATTTTTCATACTCGCACATCCGTGCTTTGGTGTCGGGCGAATAATGATTTCCGTTCTTTGTAAAAAATTTATCGGAAGCATCTTCATCGCCATCGGGAATCACGAAATAACGATGATCAATTCCGCTTTGATTAGCAGCCATTTCAATCATTCGTGCCACAGCCGGCGAACCTCCCATTCGCTTTTTAAGTTCCGAAGCAGCAAATTGCTGATTGACTTTAAACGGGGGCGAGGCTGTTTCAATATCAATTAACATATTCATTCCTTTTATTTAAAGAATAACATAATCAATAGATGATTGGTTTCAAATTCCATATTTTATTCTCTAAATTTGAATTAATTTTTTAATAAAGTAAATTACAAATGAGTAAAGAGTTTTGGGATCAAAGATTTTCTGACAAAGATTTTGTTTACGGCAAAGAACCAAATCAGTTTTACAAAAAACATATTGATGAACTTCCGAAAGGAAAAATTTTATTACCGGGTGATGGTGAAGGCAGAAACTCCGTCTATGCAGCTTCAATCGGCTGGCAGGCGGATGCATTCGATTTCAGTACATCAGCAAGAAGGAAAGCGCTTCAGCTTGCAGCGGAAAGGAAAATAAAAATCAATTACACTCTTTCGGAATTTATAAATTACAGTTATCCTGAAAATTATTATGACGTTGCAGCTTTAATTTTTATTCACCTCCCCAATACTGAAAGAAATATTGTACACCAAGCGTGTGTTAAATCTTTAAAACAAAATGGTAAAATTATTCTCGAAGCATTCAACAAAAAACAATTGGGAAAACCCTCCGGCGGTCCGCAGGATTTGGAATTGCTTTATTCTAAGGAAGAATTGATCGAGTCATTTTCGGGACTTGATATTGAGCTTATTGAATATGAGACTGTATTCCTTAACGAAGGCGCACATCACGAAGGTAAAGCTGAAGTTGTAAGATTCATCGGAGTGAAAAAATAATTGGCGAAGAAAGTTTTATTCATTACTTATTTTTTCCCGCCGTCTGGAAAAGCTACTGTGCATTTCCCTTTGCAGATGATAAAATATTTTCCCGAATTTGGATGCGAACCAATTGTACTTACAGTTGAAAATGAAACAACCTCAATGCGTGATGAAAGCCTGTTGGAGCATATAAATTCCACGCTAAAAATTTTTAAATCAAAATCTTTTGAGCCTTTTGAACTCTACAAAAAATTTACCGGAAAAGGTAAGCACGGCGAATATGTTGAGTCGGAAGCTATTTCTCGCAACAATAAAAGTCTGCCGCATCGTTTAGCAATTTGGATACGCATGAATTTATTTATTCCTGATGCACGTATTGGCTGGTACTTCAGTGCGGTAAAGAAAGGCAAACTAATATTTAATGAAGAGCATTTCGATTCAATAATTACAATCGGTCCGCCGCACAGTACTCATTTAATTGGAATGAAACTTAGTAAATATTTTAAAGTACCGCACATTCCTGTTTTAATTGATCCGTGGGTGGATATTATTTATTATAAAGATTTTAAGCGAAGCGAAATTACTTTAAAGATTGATAATCATCTGGAGAAAAAAGTTCTCGAACATGCGTCACAAATTATTTTTGTAACAGAAACAACCCGAGCTGATTATTCGACAAAATATTCTTTTGTCAAAAATAAATCGCAGGTTCTTTACTGGGGTTATAATGAAGATAATTTTTCAAATTTGACTTATCGGGAAAAGAAAGAAGAAGTACTTTTACATGCAGGAAATATTTTTGATTTTCAAAATCCAAAAAATTTTTGGGCAACAATAAAAAAGCAAATTGAAGATGGGAGGAAAATTAAACTAAAATTTATTGGAACAGTCAGCCCCGTGATCAAGGAAGCAATTGCAAATTCAGGACTTGAACCAAGCACGGAATATCTTGGCTTTTTACAATATAAAGAAATGTTAACAGAGCTCGTCAATGCTGATTACCTGCTCGTATGTGCAACTGAGCCGCGGCATGTACCCGGAAAGTTGTTTGAGTATTTACGTTCTGGAAAACCAATAATCGCATTTGGTGATGAGAACAGCGAAGTAAAACAAATAATTGAAAAAGCAAAAGCGGGAATGATGTTTCGCTATTCCGAAAGTGCTGCAGAATTTTTTGATAAATTAAGCAGTTTCAAAACCGATATTGATTTTGTAAAAAACTTTGACAGGAAAAGAACTGCGGAGAGGCTATTACAAATATTAAAATCAGTTTAAAACAAAAACCTCCAACTGTATATCGGAGGCCTAAAATAATTCTATACATTATCATTCTAAGAAGTTAGTTCATTTTTTCCCTTTCCCCTTTGCCTCTTTCAACTTTTTCGTTCATATCAATTTAAAGAATAAATTTTCTTGCAACACAAATAGTCCAATCAGCACCATTATAAGCATAACCAGTATAGTAAATCCTGTACTCGTTTTCGATTTTCAGGTAACTAGCCCAACCAATTTTTAATAGATCATCAACTGTATCATCAGAAGTAAAGAAAGGGTTGGAAGCATCTTTCTGCCAATTAATTCCATCAGTAGAATGAGCATAACCAAAACCATTATTTTCAGGGATAAAACTTTGATAAACCATCTCATAAATTCCATTCTCAAAAATTATGGATGGAAATCCGATACTACCTAATTCCCAACTTTGGTCAGGAACCATAATTGGGTTTTCCGAATATCTTTGCCAAGAGTAGCCATCATTAGAAATGGCTAATCCAATTTTACCGTTATAATCAAACGGATAGCCGGTGTAGTACAGATAATAAGAGTTTTCAACTTTTAATATTTGAGTTGGAAAAATTCGAAAATCCCAATTGTTTCCTGATAGAATTGGATTGGGCTGTTTAACCCAATTTATTCCATCTGTAGAGGTAGCCAACCCAATTGACCATGGTCCATAAACATCATAAAAACCATGATAGTACATTTTATAAATTCCATCTTCAAACAAAACTGGTCCCGCGGCACAGCGCCCTGCGTCCCAAGTTCCTGGTGCACCAGGATATAATACTGGAAGGTTAGAATATCTCGTCCACGTCAATCCATCGGAAGATGTTGCTAAAAAAACATAGGTCTTTCCATAATCTGACAACCCGGAGAAATACATCTTGTATCCACTTTCATCTTTTATAACAAAAGTTTGACCCACACCGAACTTGTCATAAGTACTTCCAGTCTTAACCAAGATCGGATTATTGATATAATCAATCCATCCAAAGCTACCTGTCCCCCAAGTGACATATAAATAAATTGTACCTGTCCCGTTTCCAGTTGGCTGCAATGTTAATGTAACTTGAACTAAAACTCCATCTAAAACTTCTACATCTGTTTCTCCAGTGTAAACAACATCACCGTCTCCATTTAACGCATCTACTTTTAGATGCCATACTCCAACAGGTATTGCTTCGAATGTTATATCAGCGGTTGAATCAGTGAGAAGATTGAGGGAATTAATGATTGGTTCAAAACCCTGGCGGGTTAAGTAAGCTACGACTTGTTCAACATTGGCAGGTGCATTTAATCTATCAATTTTTAAAGATAAAATACCAGAGCTCTTTTCCGTAGCATTTGGTATGTTGGAATCTTCTTTACTACAAGAAATAAAAACTAACGGCAATATTAGAAGAGTCAAACTTAATAACCATTTCATAATTGATCTCCTTTGAATAGTTGTGTAAACTTAGAGAATATATCAAAGAATGTCAATAAAATTTTAAAAATACATTCTAGACAATAAAGTAAAATAGTTCTATTATTAGTAAATTTTAATTTCAAAAATATAATTGGAATGATTAATAAATTTAATTTAACTGAGTTTAAAAAATTTCATAATAGTAGCCAAATAGATGGAAATGTCGTTGGTTCTATTGAAGGAAGAATATTTCGCATCTTTAGAAAAAAAATAAATATTTATAAAGAAGCAATTTCAATAATTCATCCTATTAAATCGATTATTCCTACAAAAACAATTTTTGAAGATAGTGAATCTTTAATAGTTGAACACGAACCACTTGAATTTATTACTTACTATGATGAATGGACTAAGAATCAGAAAGTTGAAGCTGCAATTTCAATTTTGAAAATACAAAAAGAATTATCAGCACATGGATTTTATTTATTCGACCCGCATTCATTCAACATAACATTTAAGAATGCAGAACCAATTTATTTTGATTTTGGTTCAATTAAAAAAGGTACTGTTTCTACATCAACCTGGTTTTTAAAAAATTTTTGTGGTGGCTTTACTAAAGATTACTGGGATAGTATACTGAACATTGGTAAAATTCAAAAATCGACTATCGCTTTTCGTCTTTTGTTTTCATCTTCTCCATATGATTTATTGATTAAAATAATTTCT
>DAOLIQ010000073.1:0-16728 GCA_035328465.1 Ignavibacteriaceae bacterium
GCTAAAACTGCAGGTGCAAACGGCCTGAAACTTTCCCTGAATTTAATTTTAAGGATTATAAGGTTGGTGATTTGTTTTTTAAAGAATTCAAATATGAGGATTTATTAATTTATCAAATATTACATCCCCGGGCATTCAGTGATGATTACCTGATTAAACTTTACCACAAATTAAAATGATAAATCCGAATAAAATCATAAACCAAAGAATAAACTTTGAACAGCCCTTTAAACACCCACCAAAAAAAGACCATATTACTATGAACATTATCAATTCCATTTCAGTTGACAAACTAATTCATAATGATTTAACTCTCTTATCATTAGATGATAAATAATGAAAAGTTATACAGACGATATAAAAAGGAGATCTGAATTATTAGCTCGAGTGCTGAATGGAGAAGAATTTTCCAAAGCAGATGCCGCAGATATACTCGGAGTGTCTGAAATAACAATAAACCGTTATATCCATTCTCTTCGGGAAGATGGAATAAATATCTACAGCAAAAAGAACAAGTTAATTGTTGAAGAATTTCCGACACAGTCAACGCTGGTTTCAATTGCTTCTGACTATATCCCCTTAAAACTAAATTCGGATGTCTTTCATAAACAGGTTAAAGCATATAGTCAGAAGGATAAAAAGGAATTCTTTCCCAAATTAATATTAATTGCTAAGGCAGTCGATGAGGGATTAGTGATCAATCTTGTATATAAAAGATTTTATGACAATAAGACGGCTATATATGAATTACATCCTGTCAGGCTTATAAATAATGAATTAAACTGGATTCTGCAGGGTGTTAAAAAGGGGGAAGATGAGATTAAATCGTTTTATTTAAGCAGAATCAAGAAATTAAAATTAACTGATAACAAATTTCGAAAGCTTCCTCTTTATCAAAAGAAAAAAGGAATAATGGAGATTGAATTAAAATTTGATCCAAGGGTGCGGGATGAAATATTGGATAAGATTTGGTTTGAATTCTTTGAGCTTGAGGAGGCGGATAATTTTATAATTCTAAAAACTAAACAACCTATAACCAATAAACTTGCTTCCTGGTGCATAAGCTGGTGGGATTCAATTGAAATTCTAAAACCTGTAGAATTAAAGAAATACATAAGTGAGATGATCGAAGATTACAAATCAAAAAATCAATGAAAAATTATTTATGAAATATATTGGCATTGATGGGTGCAAATCTGGTTGGTTCTATGTGAGCTTGGATGAAAATGATAAATTTTCTTTTGGGGTAATATCAGATATATCAGAGATTAAGAATGAAATCAATAACGCCGAACAAGCCCTGATCGATATTCCTATCGGGCTGCGAGAAACTGATACAAGAGAAAGACTCTGTGATTTGGAAGCTCGAAAAGTTTTAGGACCACGTCGATCGAGTGTTTTCCCGCCGCCTTCAAGACTAGCTCTAGTATTTGATGATTATAACCAAGCTAGTCAAATTAATTTTCAATGCACAGGCAGAAGATTAAGTAAACAAAGTTTTGCTATTATGAAAAAGATAAATGAGGTAGATGAGTTTATTCGAAATTTTGGGATGCAAAATAAAATCAGGGAAATGCATCCTGAGATTTGTTTCTGGGCGTTGAATGGAAATAGACCGATGGAGTACAACAAGAAAAAAGTGAAAGGAATCAGAGAAAGAACTTTATTATTGAAACAGCAATATGACAGAACAGAAGAATTAATATCAGATGCTAAAAAGAGTTTCTTAAGAAAAGACCTGGCGATAGATGATATAATTGATGCAATTGTGGGTGCTGTAAGTTTAAAGTACTGTATAAATTTTTGGCAGTTGCCAAATGAACCAGAGACTGATGACAAAGGATTGAAAATGGAAATTGTTTATCCAGCTATTTAATTATTATTGTCAGAATAATCTTGCTGGGTCCCATCGGGTCCTCTGCATACCCCCTCATTGACAACCAGATCTACTTCAAACTCATTCTTAGGTTTTTCTTATTCCCCAAAGAAAATCGGGTTTCTAATATTTTTTTATTTTCAAAATTTTCAAGCTAAAGGAGAATTATTTATTTTCATTTTTTAATTCATAGAGTGCTATTAAAAATGCCGGACATTACATCCGGCATAACTATTTTACCTAAGGAATAATCTTTTTCAGTTTAGTGAAAATTGATTTTTTTTTGACTCAGTAGTAAACAAGTCAATTACAGGTTCTTCACCCTTCTTGCGGTTATCAAGATTAACAATTATCACCTTGATATCAGTAGCCTTGGTGACGATATCAGTAATTTTTCCGTTTTCAATTATCAGATATATTTCTTCCTGCATTGCATACCCCTTTAATTAAATCCATTAGGAGTAATTTTACTTCTGGCTATAAACAGAGTTACGGCGAGAGATTTTGCATCCATAAGACCACCGAGTTCATTTTGTATACGAACAGCATCTCTGCAAGAGTTTAGCATTAGGTTGTAATAATTATCATCAATGTTTTTCCTGCTTGCATTCTCTGGACTATCAACGCTGTTTTGCAAAACTTTCAGATCAAACGTGGTTACGATTTTGCTTCCTTTCTGCTCAGCTTTTTTACAGATTTCAACTTTATCACCTTTGCGAAGATCTTTCAGTTTCTCGTGAACTTCCTTATCTGGAAAGAAACTGTATTCTTGTCCGTTTCCATTTCGCACATTATAGAGATAGTATTCTCCGAACCTTGATGTACCTATTAACGGCTGATCCTGAAGGATCTCTATTTTAACTGGCCGATTTAAGTCCAGCTCTAATTTGGGTTTCTTCTCCGACATTTTCTTCCTCTTTGTTTAGTGAATAGTTAAACTCAATCTGACCTTCGATAATCTTAACTCCTTGTGGCGTAGGTCTCGTCTTTATATAATTCTTGATAGCTAAGAGATTTGGCTTTACCTGCTCTGGTATCACACTCAACCATTCTTTACGTGCATTTTTCAAGAACAACTCCAGGTCTTCAATTTCAACTCGATCTGGCTTTTTGTGCATTTTCAATGTTCCATTGCACAGGGATATTGTTTTATCTCCTCGCTCACGAATGTATGCTTCAAGCTTCATCTCAAGCCATTTTATTCTTTCCTGGATCTGAGAGTTCTTAGAAAGAATGAAGTTTCGAATCATCGTGCATTCCTTCTCAGCTTCCTGAAAGTTATGCTCGATCTCAGACTGAAATTTTTTTATTGCAAGCAGCATAAGATCATAACTTGCCTCAGTCTGTTCCAGTTCTTTTGCTTCTACTTCTTTCAGAAGCTCATCCATAAAGTTTATTTCCAAAATCTTACTCCTTTAAATCTTTTAGTTATGATTACAATTACTATCTCAATTGCAATTCTACCTACGGTCTTAGCTGTTTCTTTTAACCAGTGTTTTCTTCCTGAGTGCATTTTTTCGTTTTCCTTTCTCATCATTTCCAAGTTCTTCTTTAAGTATTTCAATTATTGATTCTGTTATCTTCATTGCGATTCGTATCATTTTTTTGCTTTCCATTTTCTTTCCTTTCTAAATATTCTTCTACTGCCTCGTTAACTAATTTTGTCATTGGTTTCTTTGGTTTACTTGAATGCTTAAGCAGGTAAAGTTCTCTTACAAGTTCTGGTTTTATCTTTGGACTATATGACATAAAGATCCTCCTCATTTATCCCCATTCCGCATACTTCACATTTATTGAACAGCTTTCCATCGTGGTAAGTAGTTTGACAGAAGCACCAGGGGCATTCAATCATTATTTCGTCGAAATCTGATGCTGCCGGATATTGAAATCTTCGATCAAACCATCTGCTTTTTGATGGATAATATTTCTGGTATGATTCAACACCATCTTTATTTATTATCAGCGTATAGTTGTTCTGCATCTCATAGAAGTGGAAGTCCTTTTCTCCCAGGTTAAATCCTCTCTGAGTAACTGATTCTATGTACAGTGATTGCTGCATTATTTCTCTTTCACTACAGAAGTAAAGAATATCGTTCTTTGAATCGTAATAAAGATCAATAGGATTGTCTTTCTTTATGAGAATGAGTTTATCGGGATCATTTTTATCTATAAGTGCAACAGCAAAACTTCCTTCCACTTTATCAAATAGCCGCTTCATTTTATCGCCTTTAACTCTTACAGATAGAAGGTGAAGTATAGACTCTGAATCTACCTCAGCGTCTCTCTGCTTCTTACCGAATATCTCTTTATCATTATAAATGATACCGTTGTGAACAATAGCTATCCCATTTTTCGAGAAGAGTGGATGATTGTTTGCATTATTTTTTTCTGATCCCTGAGTTTTCATCCTGGTATGTAAAATCATACAGGAGGGAAGAGTAAGTCCTTTCCAGTCATCAGTCTTTATAAATTCCGAGGATTTGATTGCATCTTTTTTTACAACGAGATTGTCATCCTTAACAAATGCAAAACCCGAAGCATCTCTTCCCCGGGTCTCAAGTAAACTGAACATAGTTGTTATTTTTTCTTTGTTGGGTGTAGTCTTCCCAAAGGAATAGTAACCCATTATTCCACACATATTAAACTCCGTGTTAATTGTTATTAAGTTTTGGGGGGTAGGTAGTTAAGCAGAAACCAAATCTTGAACAGTTGTAATCTGTTTAATCAGTTCGATTATTTCTTTCTGATAGTTCTTTCGAAGTGTTAATGATATTCCAAGTCTGTTGCATCCGGGACTGGATAAAACTATTGCTTTGATATCATTAAGCTGAACGAAGGTTTGAACTTTTTCAAACAGATCAGCACTTGTGCTGATTTGATATTCATCTCTATCAACAAGACCAAATACATAAATGGGATTATCAACTAATCCAACTTTGTCTTTGATTGTTCTCAGGAGAATATCTTTAGCATTGATGAAGATTGGTCTTCTTGTTTCGACTTTACCTTGCAGCCAGCTTCTTGAAAGTTTTACTACAAGTTCACGATCACTATCTGATACATCAGGATTATCTGGGGCATCGTCATCATAGTTATCTTCGTAGCAATCATTACAGTATGGATCTCCTTCGTCATTATAATGTGCTGATTCACGATATATCACACCATCACACCTGCAGCAATAGTTGAACATATTGTCGAAACAGTCTTCGCAGTAAGGTTCTTCAAAAGCCCAGCGAACCTGATTGTCATCAAGTTCATCTTCGCAGTTATGACAATGCATCAGGCAGCCCTCCTTAATCCCCAATTGGGAAGAATATCAACATTCCAGTTTAATCGTTTTCCAAGAAGTGTATCAAGTTCCTTCAGTCCTTCTCTGCAATCTTCTGGGATAGTATGGAGTGAATGTTTGAGTGATTTAAGAAATGTGCAACTGTGTTGCCTGTTCTTAAGTGCATTGAAATCAACTTTGTCTTCAAGAACTCCAACAACGGTAAGTTTTGATAAGGTGAAATGAACTAATGTAACTGAAGGTGAAAGAAGAAACGAACCCGGTGTGCGATATTCAAAACCATAACTCTTTCGTCTGTAAGCGCCTTTCTTTCCGTAGCCAGAACGTTCTCTTTTTTGTCTCTGCATCTTATCATCAATACAATTACTTAGTGAACCAAGAACAATATCCAATCCTTCTATAATATCAGGAATTGGATCGATAGAGAAATGTGTGTGACCTCCAATTGAATAATCATTAACATAGTGCCCAGAAATAAATTCAAGATCAGGTGCTTTATCGTGACCGTAATCTAATATCTGATAGATCTTAGATGTTAGATCAACAGGATTCTCAGAAAAGCCAGGACGGATCTCAGCTGTACTTTCGCAGCCGTCAAGACCGAATGAAGAATTTGATTTGAAAAAATTATGAGCAGGAACAAACTGACCGTTACGATGACAGATCAACTCAGGATCAGCCCCCAGAGTAAAAGAAGAAGACATAGTAACACTCCTAATTAGTTAGTATTACTATTCTTATACCCAAAGCAATTTGATATAACTCAGAAAGCAATTGAAAAGCAGACCAAAGACAATAAGAAAGCAATCAATAGGTAGAGTGAAAGCAGACTAAAGACAGGGTAAGGACAATGTGAAGACAGAGCAAAAGCAAAGCAAGAACAATCGAAATTTGATGGTCCATAAATTCTTATAACCGAATAACTTAGTTCTTTAAAAAAATAATTTTCATTGAATTCTCTTTAAAAATATTTAATCCAGGGTTAATTTTGTTTCAATAAACTTAATCTTGTATTCCAAAATTGACTGGAGTTATCAAAAACTATGGAAAAAATTAAAAAATTTATTAACAATGGTTATTTGAATGAAGCTTTAGTTGAGATTGAAAGTGAATTAAGAAAAAGTTTCAATCTAAGCGATGAAAAATCAAGAAAAGATTATATTGAACTCAAAAAATTAAGAAAATCATTACATGAATTTCTTAAGTCAAAAAAAACTAGTAAAAAAGGTAAGGGGAGTACATTCAGTTTATCCGGTAGCAACCAAAATTACGCCTGGCTTACAAATACCAAAATCTCTCCAACAAAATTATCTGATAAAAGAAATCTTGTTGATCCGATTATTAAAAAAAGAGAGGAAGAACTATTTGCAATAACGAAAACAACGAACCAATCCTATAAGGAAGATTTAGCTGCATTAGCCTATGCAATAGATGAGGAAAACATTCCCATATTGTTTTACGGTGAAGTCGGAGTAGGAAAAACTTTTCTTGCTGAGAAAATTCATAGTATAAGCAAAAGAAAGAATAATAAATTTGTAACGGTCGATTGTGCAGGGATGAGCGAAACAAACCTGTATCCGAACCTTTTTGGAGCATTGAAGGGTTCGTTTACAGGCTCAATCAAAGATATGAAAGGAATGATAAGCGAAGCTGAGGGAGGTACTCTTTTCATTGACGAAATTGATAAAGCCCCTAAAGTGATCAGATTCCATTTAAAAACCTTTATTGACACAAAAAAGTATTATCCACTGGGAAGTGAAAAGTTTAAAACCGCAGATGTCAGGATAATTGCCGGAACAAATAGAGATCTTAAAAAAATGATAGCCGATGGAGAATTTGAATTGGATTTGTATTCAAGGATAGCCGGCAGGATAATCCATTTGCCTCCTTTGCGTGAAAGAAAAGAAGATATACCGATTTTAATGCACAGCGTTATCAGCGAATACAATTCAAAGCGTGAATACCCTATCAGTGTAGATATGGAGGCATTTGAATATTTAATTAATTTTCCCTGGCCCCAGAATACAAGGCAACTTGAATATTACCTGAATCAGATGTTTGGAAACTGTAGCAAGGATGGTTATGATACATTGACACTGGAAATGATAAATAAAAATCCTCCCGAGACTTTTTATTCGGTAAACGACCTCAAAACATTCGAAGAAATTATTCAAAATTTTTTGGATGCCTGGGAGACAAACAGCGGAAAATATCTTAGTGACTTTTTAGAACCTGTTGTTGCTAAGATCTATATGGAAGATTACAACCCACATATAAATCAAAGCAAAAAGTATGACGATGCAATGAAAATACTGGGAATCAGCGGTGAAAGACGAAATGATTCTAAACTTTACAATCAATATCTAAAGTATAAAGAGATAAAAAAGAAATTCTCTTAAAGATTCCACAGATTTTTTGAACATCTTCAAAATCCTTTGAACTACTTCAAAGGATTTTTTTATGTCCACACCAAAAAACTTCAAATCTAATTCATTTTCAGACAATACGACTCTGGTATAATCAATGCCTAAGGCCGATCAAAACTTGTTCTTTGAAATATTGATCGACTCTGTTTTCAGTTCGAGGGTAATTCTGAACTGAATGATTGTTCCAGTGTAAAAGCTATGTGAATAGCACTAGCTCTATAATTAAATATTTATTAATAAAATTTGAAAGGTCAGTAAAATGACAGATTCTTTTTTAACCCCAGAAGAACTCGATTCTAATAATTCAATCGAGAACAATAACAGCAAAAAACTTCAGAATAAATCTGAAGAGAGCACGAAGAATGAAAATGTAGAGAAACAAAAACCGAAACACTTTTCTGGCTTTTTTGATATAACACCGGGAGAGGAAGAGGAAGAACGTAGAAGACAAGAAGAAGATAGAGAGTTATGGGAGCGTATCAATGAAGAGGATGAAACAAACTCGGCTGGAAGTGGAGAAGAAAATGTTGAACGAGCAAATGAAAAGGATTCCGGTAAAGATGATGAAAAAACGGATGTAGGCGAGCAGTTAAACCAGTCAACGGGTAGAAGGCACTTTAGAAAAGACAACCGACGAATTGCTGATTTAAAAAGAACGAAAACTCAGAAAGAAAAAAAGAGTGAAAGACTACAATCTGAAATTGACTCACACCTGGCGGATATTGATCGTGGCTACTTAATTGTAAAATTGGGTGATGATTCGGAAAGAGCTAAACACGTTCAACTTGAGGTCTCTGATAAGGCAATAATCAAATCTGTGATCTCAGAAAAAGAATATGAGAAATTTGAACTTAGCTTAGACATTAGTGAGATTGATTCGAAGATCCGTGAACTGGCAGCTGCCAAAAGATCATCTTACAAAGATAGGTTGAGTAAGAAGAAAGCTGGCAAAATAGAAAATGATTTAGTGAAACGAGTCGTTAAAGAATTGGGTGAAGCATCAATGAATGGAGGTAAAGAAATTGTCTCCAATATTCACCAACAGGTTCAGTCAGGAAAAAAAGACGTTGCTTACGATTCCTTAAAGTTCTTCCTTTCTCAGCAAGTTAAACCAGTTGCCAAAAAACTGTTTAAGGATGCTAAACTTGAAAAAAATGTGTTGGACAAAGTGATTGAAAAGCTCAATACTTCTCAATCATAAGTTAAAAATAACAGGCGGGTTTCGGCCCGCCTTCCTTAAATCATCATTTCAAGGATACCACAATGGCACAAAATAAAAAACAAGATCTACCGGAGCCGTGGTTCGATGAAGCTACAAATCTATTCAGAATTAAGATCAATAAAATTATTCTTGAATCAGACTGCAGAACATACTACTACATCAGAAAAAACGAACTCCAGAGAATAAATGAAAAACTTCTTCCAAAGAGTATCAGATTTGTTATTCAGGATGAAACATTATACCGGATCCCTGAGATCGTAAATGTAAAAGTTATCCTGGAGCGAATAGATGTTCAGGAGTTTATAATCAAATTCGAGGAGAGCAGCGAGGTTAAAAGATGGAGCAGCGAGTTAGCTATGAATGAATACTACGAAAGCAGGATTGATCAATTAGAATCAAGGCAATCATCGGTATTCGATATAGTTATACAAACTACCCATAACGACCAGAAGTATTTCCTGATTCAATACTCAGTACAAATTGCAGACGTTAATAATTCAAAAATCCTTAAGCTGGTAAGAGTAGCTACTGAAAATGTACATAGTTCATCAGAAAAATTTGATAGTTCACATTTTATGTATTTAAATTAAAAGGTAACACAATGACTAAAATAAAAAAGGATCTAAAGCATATTCATAAAGATGAGCTTTCTGATAGAATTCAAAAAGCTATCGACAATAATGGATTTTCAATATATCGGGGAGTCATAATAGTCTGGGGTGAAACAATTAGCAAGAAGATAATAGAATTTGTCGATACCGTAAGTGATGAGTATCCAGGAAGGTTGCTCATAATACATTTTGAGGATAATTTATTAGAGACTATTTGGAAGGATGATTACCCACCAGAATTCGGACATTGGGTAACAGATACAGAGCAGGGGCGAATTGAAATGGATCCATCGGCATATATAATCCCTGTGATTTTTAATTAACAATTAACTGGAATTCCTTGGAGCTGCAAAATGTGCTCACATACTTAAGCCGGCAGAAATGCCGGCTTTTTTATTTTAAAGATTTCCTGAAAAATTTCTGCTCAGATTGCTTCACTTAGTTTTAACTATTCTTTATTTTTCCTGTAATGATTGGAAAGTTGCTGACACTATGAGCAAGTCGCGCGAAGAATCCTTCCTAAGAGCCGAGTTGGTGGGTAAGGCGAACCAAATCTTTTTATAAACTATTTATGCAAGAACAGAATTTGACACAATATCTCTCACCAGGTCTTCGTATTTCTATAAGAGGAGAAGACTTTTTAATTACTAATGTTGAGGATAACCACGGCAAATCAAAATTGGTCGAAGCTGAAGGTATTAGTGAAGTTGTAAGAGGGAAGGTGTTTAGGTTTGATACTGCTATTGATTCAGAAATCCAGGTTCTCAATCCTCTTAATACACAATTGGTCGCAGATAATTCTGCATCTTATCTTAAGACTAAATTATTTTTAGAAACACATATTCGGAATGCTAGTTTCAATTCAAACAAGATTGAAATTGGTCACAAAGCTGCAATCAATCCTGCAGACTTTCAATTTACGCCAACCATCAAATCTCTGACACTCCCAAGACCAAGGATGTTAATAGCCGATGCAGTAGGATTAGGTAAAACCATTGAGGTTGGAATATTTCTAGCTGAACAAATTAAAAGAAGCAAAGGGAAAAGAATTCTTGTATTAGCTTTAAAATCTATTTTAACTCAATTCCAACAGGAAATGTGGAGTAGATTTGCTATTCCCCTGGTAAGACTTGATTCAATCGGAATTCAAAGAATAAAAGCTGAATTGCCAGCCAATAAAAATCCATTTGATTATTATGATAAGACAATAATTTCAATCGATACACTTAAGAACAACGCTAAGTTCAGACATTACATCGAAAAATCCCATTGGGATATAATTGTAATTGATGAATGTCATACCGTTGCAAACATTTCTAGCCAACGTGGTGACCTTGCACAATATCTTGCAACTAAGTGCGAATCATTAGTTCTTACTTCCGCCACTCCTCACAATGGTAGTAAAGAAAGTTTTGCAAATCTTATTACAATGATAGAACCAATCGCTATTCCTAAAGTAGGAGAC
This sequence comes from Ignavibacteriaceae bacterium, assembly GCA_035328465.1. Lineage (GTDB taxonomy): Bacteria > Bacteroidota > Ignavibacteria > Ignavibacteriales > Ignavibacteriaceae > JADJEI01. The sequence continues at coordinate 10,893 of DAOLIQ010000073.1, forward strand.
TACACAAAGCAAGATGTTCAAAAATATTATGTTAGACGATTTAAGAAAGATCTCGGTGACGCTGTTCAGGAAAATTTCAAAGATAGAAAGGTTATCATCGAACCATTTTTGTTGAATGCAGATGAAGAGAAATTTTTTGCATTCCAGCAAAATTTGAAGATAGATGCATTAAAAAGAAGGCAAGGAAATGAAAGGTCCAGAGACCTACTATTTTCAATTGGTCTTTTCAAAGCTTATTTATCCAGCCCTGAGGCTTGTTTGGAAACAATCGAAAATAGAATTAGGAAGTCTGAAGAGAGTGCTGAAGATTTATCTTTAAGCATAGAGAAACTTAAAGAAGCTAAGACTCTGGTTGAGGGAGTAATTAAAAATGGTTCAGATTCAAAGTTCAACAGGTTATTAGAATACCTAAAATCATTAGATTGGAAAGGAAGATCTTCAGATCCAAGAATTATAATCTTTGCAGAAAGAATTAAGACCTTATATAAACTTTGTGATAAGCTGAAAGAAAAGTTTAATCTGGATGATGATAGTGTAGTAAAGTTTGATGGCAGTCTTCCAGACGTAGACCAGCAAGCAATTATTGATGACTTCGGTAAGGAAGATTCAAAAATAAGGTTGTTTATATCATCCGATGCGGGGTCTCAGGGTGTTAACCTACATTTCTATTGCAACATAATGTTCAACTACGATGTGCCCTGGTCGATAATTACTCTTGAACAAAGAAATGGCAGGATAGATAGATATGGTCAGAAGAAAAATCCAAACATTTACTATTTAATCAGTGAGTCTAAAGATCCTAAAATAAAAGCTGATTTAAGAATTATAGAAAAACTTGGTAAAAAAGAAGATGAGATCCATCGTGTATTAGGAGATTCTGCCTCTTTTTTAAAAAAATATGATTCTGAAAAAGAAGAGCAAGCTGTTGAGGATATGATTATCACTGGTGACTCATCAATACTGGATAAATCTTTAGCAGATTTTAAATGGGAAAGCATTTTCGGTAATGAACAAGAGACTACCGAAATAAAAGTAGATGATAATCCAGTTGCCTCAAGAACAACTTTCTATCCGAATGACTTTGATTTTTATAAGACTTTGGTTCAAAGCCTAACAGGTGAAGGTGCACTTCAACAAAAGAATATTAACCTAGACCATAATCTTATCGAAATATTGAATGATAAAGATATCGATTCATACCTATACGATTTACCTCCTGAAGCGAAACCCAAAAGAGGAGAATTTTATAAGCTAACATCTGAAAAAGATGTAGTTCAAGAATCAATTGAGAAGTCCAGAAAGAAAAAAGGTGAATGGGCAGAATTCCAGGTGCTTTATGATCTTCATCCAATTGTTAAAATATTTATGAACAAGCTTGAAGCCAGTGTTGATAAAGATGTTGCATTAGTTATTAAAACTGAAAAATTATTGAAAGATACAAAATGGTATGTATTCCACGGACAGATAGCAAATAATCGAGGCCAATCTGTGCTGTCCGAATTCTTTGCGGTGGGATTAACAAAAGACGGTTCTTTTATAAAGTTCTTAGATTTCGATCAGTTTATTACTGAGAATAATCTGACAGAGAACCTAATCAATCAAACCATAACTTCGACTGATTTAGAAAAATTGAAACAAACACTTCCAGATGCAATTAAAAATGCTGAGGATCATTATCTAAATCCTAAGCAAGCATCAATTAAGAGAGAACTTGAAGGCAAACAAAATGAGTATAAAAAGCAATTAGACGAATGGGAAAATGTTAGTAAAGAACAATTGAAACTTGAATTTGAAGATAAAGCGATGACGATATTCACCAAAACTAGTAAAGAGAAAAAAGAGAAACAGATTGAAACAATTTTGAGCGATAAATCTCAGTTCTACAAGGATCTCACAAGTCTTGATAATAATCCTTACATAAAACTGCTGGCAGTATTCTTTAATTAATATGATAAAATTTGTAGAAAATATTGGTGATTATTTCTCAACGAATTACTTCGATGAGGATTTCATTAAAAAGGTTACTGATAAAAGTGGTTATGCCAGTGAAGATTTGAAGGAATTAAATAAAAGAATAAGTCCTTTAAAAGATGCTTACTACAAATATAAGAATGAGTATTTAACGCTTAAGCGAGCCAAGGATCGAATAAAACGAACATACCAATTTCATTCTTTACTTCTTGATGCATTAGGTTATGATGGTAATACTGATAACTATAATGAGTTGTTTCTGCTTGAAGAGAAAGAAGGTATTCCTGTAAGACTAAAACATTTTCGTGGTGATAAACCACATCTCTTCATTATGGAGATGGGGTCGCTAATCCCTGATGGAGATAACCTACCACCTGGATTATTTGAACAGCGTTATCATCGTGATCAATGGGAATATGTTTTTCAAATAAACGACCCTGAAATTTCATTAAGACCTTCAATCCTAAACGAAGCATTGTCTGAACTGTTTTTGATTGATGAAGAAAGAAGACCAATATATGTTTTGATGCTTGCAGGATCAGAACTTTATCTAATACACTATGAGAAATGGTTTAGAGGTAGTTATCTAAGATTTTCCTTAGAAGATTTATTTGATGAAGCTACACTTAAACGGGATTACTACTCTCTATTCTATTTTCTATTAGCGAAAGAATCGCTGGCTCCCGATTCAGATATAGTATTGATGGAACAGCTTGATGAGGATTCTCACAAAAGTGCTTATGCAGTTACCCAGGATTTAAAAGAAGGTGTTATTCAGGCAATTGAAGATCTTGCAAATGAAGCTGTTAGATATCTAACAGAAAATGAATTGGTTGAGAAACTCGATGATGATCTGGCAAATAAATTAAAGGATGATTGTCTTGTTTTAGTATACAGGCTACTCTTTATCTTTTATGCTGAATCCCGAGACGAGCTTGAAATATTGCCGACTGAGGATAAAGTCTATAAAAAAGGTTACAGCCTTGAGATGCTCAGAGATCTTGAGCTGGTTCCCTTACAAAGTGAAAGTGCAAAGAATGGATACTTCTTCCACGAATCATTATATCATCTGTTTAAGTTAATAGGAAAAGGTTTTGATCCTGATAGAGCTACAACAAAAAGTTTCTCTGTTAAAAAAATTGACTCACCACTCTTCGATGATGAAAGGCTGCATTATCTTAAAAAAGTAAAATTCAGAAACTTCATTTGGCAGGATATAATTCGTCAACTTAGTCTTTCCCAAAAGCAGAGTGGAAAAGCGAGAGGAAGAATATCTTACGCTAATCTTGGAATACACCAGCTGGGTAGTGTTTATGAAGGTTTGCTGGCATACAAAGGATTCTTTGCTGATGAGGATTACATAGAAGTTAAAAAAGCTGATGATCCAAATGGTAAAGAAGGAACTTATGTTGTTCCAAGAAAAAGAAGAGGTGATTTTGACGAAGCCGAAATTGTCAAAGACCAGGAAAATCCCGAAAAGGATAAATTAATACCCAAAGGAACTTTTATCTATAGATTAAGTGGACGAGACAGACAGAAAACAGCATCATATTATACACCTGAAGTTCTCACACAGACTACAGTTAAATATTCTCTTAAACCTATTTTGGAGAGACTCGAAAAAGGTGAGATTAAAGCTGATGAATTACTTAATCTGAAAATTCTTGAACCAGCAATGGGTGCAGCTGCTTTCCACAATGAAGCAATAAATCAGATTGCAGAATCTTATCTTGATTGGAAACAAAAGGAAAGAAAGAAAAAAGTCCCACCAAATGATTATCGTGAAGAACTACAAAGAGTAAAAGCGTTTATTGCAACACATAATGTTTATGGTGTTGATATAAATCCAACTGCAGTTGAGTTAGGGAAAATCTCTTTGTGGCTGAATGTTATCCATAAGAATATGGAAACACCTTTCTTTGGTTACAGGTTAGGTGTAGGTAATGCTGTTGTTGGAGCCTGGAGAAAAGTTTATGAGAAAGATGATTTTATTAGGAAGATTCCTAAAGGAAGTAAAAAGCCATTAAAGAAAGAATGGTGGGAAAAAGCACCAAGACAGCTTAGCTGGAGCGGAAAAGGAAGTAAGCGAAAGAAAGAAGAAGTATATCACTTCTTGTTGCCAGATAAGAATATGGTGCCTTCTGCCGGTATAAAAATGCTGAAGGAAGAATATAAAAAAGAAGCTAAATATGTAACTGAATGGAGAAAGAAATTTACAGAGCCAATTACTGAACCTGAATATTTAACACTATTAGTTATAAGTGATAAAATAGATGAACTGTTTGAAGAACATTATAAAATCCAGAAAGCAATAAATGAAAAAACTCATACAAAAGTAAAAGTATGGGGGCAGCCAGGTTATGGACAGGAAGAGATATTCACTTATCGAGAAAAAGAAGATACAACCCGAGCAAGAGAGGAGACGAATGCACCCTATTACAAGCTAAAGATGATTATGGATTATTGGTGCGGTCTATGGTTCTGGGATGTCCGTGATGCTGAGCATTTACCTACGAGAGAAGATTTTATTTCTGACATCCTGAACATACTAAATTTAGATATTGAGGAATCACTAAAGAAAGAAAAAGAAGCAGAAGATGTTGATGAAGATGTGTTAGGTGTGGATCCCCAACCTGGATTGGGATTTGATGGTGAACAATTAAAACTTCTTGGTTATAAGTCTACTGAAGAGAAAAGTAAAATTGCAGAAGTTATAAGCAGGTATGCAGAGAAATCAAATTTATTCCCTGATGAACGAAAAAAGATAGTTGCAAATTATGCTAAGCAGCATAGGTTCTTTCATTATGAATTAGAATTTATTGAGGTGTTCAAGGATCGAAACGGTTTTGATTTGATAGTTGGTAATCCACCTTGGGTTAAAGTAACCTTTGAAGAGAAAAATATTATCGGCGATGAGTTTCCTGAAGTTTTTATTAGAAATATTCCCGCACCCCAAGTAGCTCTAATGCGGGATCAATTGATTGTTAGAGATAAGAATAGGCTAACTTATTTTGATGAAAATATTCAGACCGATTGTGAATCAAATTTTATGAACTCCAGGCAAGTATATCCACTTTTGATTAATCAACAAACAGACTTATATCGTTCTGTTTTGACTGTTGGACTAGATTTATTGAACAAGTATGGATATTTGGGGATTCTACACCCAACAGGGGTATTTGATGATCCGAAGGGCGGCTTCCTCCGTAAAACACTTTATAAACGACTGTTATATCATTTCTTATTTAAGAATGAACTAAAGTTGTTTATGGATGTTCATCACGAAAAATTTTATAGTGTTAACATATATAAAGGTAGTGATAACGAAACACCTAAATTCTCTGCTATCTTTAATCTATTTCATCCTTCAACAATTCAAAGTAGTTTTATTCAAGATGGATCAGGTATATGTGAAGGTATAAAAATTCTTGATGAGGCTAAAGGAAAATATGTTTGGAATACAAAACCGCACAAAGACAGAATCATTCCTTACTCAACGGAAAATTTACTATTGATTGCTAGAACTTTTGAAGATTCTGATGATTGGGAAACACCAAGACTTGTTGCGATCCATTCTAAGTCTATGTTGGAAGTAATAAAGAAAATTGGAGAATTTGATGAAAGAGTTCATAATTATGAAAATAAAATTACGGTAGGATGGGATGAAACTAATGATGTAAATATTAATATCAAGCGAGAATCTAGTGAACCAGAGTTGGATCAATATGAATTAATTTATAGTGGACCTCATATATTCGTAAGTAATCCTCTTTACAAATCAGCAAAAAAAGTATGCCTTTTAAATTCAGATTATAGTGTACCCCAAAAACTAGACAGAAAAAATATTTAATTTAATGTGGTGAAT
>DAOLIQ010000074.1:0-16415 GCA_035328465.1 Ignavibacteriaceae bacterium
ATCAATTAAAAATTCGGACTGAATAAATTCAATCCCGCTTCGGCGGGATTTTTTATTTACTTTGAGATTTCATGCCAAATCTTCAAGAAAAATCAATACAATAAAAACTATCTCTTAATTTTTTCGAGTTCTGTTTTTATCTTCACGGCGAGTTCTGTTTCGCTAATACCTGTAAGAGTCAGTTTACAATTTTTTACAATCACCAAAGGTGGGTCACCTTCCCCAGTCATATATTTGAAAAGATTGTATCCGAGCCTGTTGCGATCGTTTGCAACAGGAAGAAATTCGCTGAGGTTTTCAGTGATGGAATAAACTTTTTTTTCTAATGAATTGTCCGGGAATTGTTTTGTATTTGGAGGAGGAAGTGTCGTCATAATTTTTCTTTTTTTTATTTCAAACTTAAAATAACCTCAAGTAATCTCCAATTAAACAATTGAATTAGCAGTATTCTTCCATAAATTTATAAATAAAAAATTAAAAACATTGACTAACATAACTTTAAATAAAATCCTTATAGTCAGGCTTAGCTCATTTGGGGATGTAATCCTGACTTCACCTTTGATTCGGGCATTAAAAAAAGTGAACAAGGCTGCTCAAATAGATTTTATAGTGCGGGAACAGTACTACGATTTGCTGAAACTTAATCCGGGTATAAATCAAATATTCCTTTATGGAAATGACAAAAAGAAAAAGGCATCACTTAGAGAAAAAATAATCCAAAACAAATATGACCTTGTTATCGATCTTCAAAATAATTTGCGAAGCAGGCTGCTTTTAAGAGGAATGCAATTGAAAATATTTAGATTTAAAAAACATTCAATCAGGAAATTCTTATTAGTTAAATTCAAAATAAATTTACTTAAAAACCTGCCTCCGATTCCAGAAAGATATATCCAAACAGTTCCAGGCTTAGCTTCTGACAAGGAGGGTTTAGAATTTTACACCGACAAAATTCACAGTGATGTTATATTAAACAAAAACAATCTTATTGGACTTTGCCCTGGTTCGCGCCATTTCACTAAAATGTGGAAGAGGGAATATTTCATTTCACTTGGTAATCTTTTAAGTAAAATTGGATTTAATGTTGTCTTATTTGGCGGAAAAAATGATATGGAAATTTGTTCTGAAATTTCCGAAAAGATTTCCGGCTCAATAAACTTAAGTAATGATAACGATGTTCTTCAAACTGCTGCAGATATGAAAATGTGCAGAGCCATTGTTTGCAACGACTCTGGTTTGACACATCTCGCATCAGCTATTAAAATTCCCGTTGCGGTTATTTTTGGTCCAACAGCAAAGGAATTCGGGTTCACTCCATACAAAAACAAAAATGTAATTTTAGAAAACAATTCATTAAGTTGCAGACCTTGTACACATATTGGTAAAGATCGCTGTCCCAAAGGACATTTCAAATGTATGAGTGATATTTCGCCCGAACTTGTTTTCGAAAACATAACTAAGCTATTAACACATTTATGAAAACCGTCTGGCAATTTTTATATAATTTTATAGTTATACCTCATCTTTATGCCGTGCTGCGTTTGATGGGGCTTTTTAACAGTAAAACCCAACGGGGGATAAACGGACGCAAAAGAGTTTTTGAAAATATAATCATTAGTGCCCTACGATTGGACAAATCAAGACCCGTAATCTGGTTTCATTCATCTTCACTGGGGGAATTTGAGCAGGCAAAACCTATTATTCAAAAGTTGAAAAAGGAAAAGGAAGTTAATCTGATAGTCACTTTTTTTTCACCTTCAGGTTATGAAAATTCACTTAAATATCCGTATGCTGACATTGTCAGCTACATTCCGTTTGATACCACACATAATGCGAAAACATTTATACATATTGTAAAACCTGCAATCGCCATAATGATGAGATATGATATTTGGCCAAATCATATCTGGACAATGATTAAGGAGGGTGTTCCAGTATTTATAGTCGATGCAACAATGCGTTCAGATTCAACAAGACTTTTACCAATAATAAAAAATTTCCATAAATATTTATTTAAAGATTTGGACAGGATATTAACTGTTGGCGAAGATGATTTGCAAAATTTTAAGAAATTTGGATGTACCGAAAAACAGCTTCGCGTTGTTGGAGATACACGCTTTGACCGTGTGTATCAGCAGAGTCTCGTTGCTAAAGAAAAAAGCCTGCTGAATGAAAATCTTTATAAGGGTAAAAAAGTTATCGTTGCTGGAAGCACCTGGGAACAGGATGAAGAAATAATTTTACCGGTATTTCAGGCACTGGCAAAATATGAAAAGAATATTTTATTTATCATTGCCCCGCACGAACCTACTTTAATTCATCTTGAAAAAATCGAGAATGAATTTGCCGGAAAAGTTTCTTCAATCAGATTTTCGTATTTAAATAATTATAACAATGAGCAGATTATACTCGTTGATTCTATCGGGATTTTATTATCACTTTATTCGTATGCAGATGCTGCATTTGTTGGAGGAAGCTTTAAATATAATATTCATAACGTACTCGAAGCCGCTGTTTATGGTATCCCTGTAATATTTGGTCCTAAAATAGAAAACTCGAAAGAAGCACGCGATCTAATTACTAATGGCGGGGGTATCTTAGTAAAGAACAAACAAGCGATGTATCGGAATCTTCGAACTTTGTTAAACGATGACAAATCCCGGGATCAAAAGGGAAAAGCAGCGTTTGATTATGTTAAAAGAAATGTGAGTGCAACTTCAAAAATTCTTGAGGAAATATATAAGTACATTTAAAGATATTTTTCCTTTAAAACATCAATATGATGTTTTTCATGACCAGCGATAATAAATAAAAGTGCGAGCACCGAAACTTCTTTCTCTGCCGCAATACCTTTCCGGCTTAATATCTCTTCATCAAAACTTTTAAATAGAAGCATGTTCGTTTCACGAATCAATCTAAACTCATAATTTAAATCAAACAATTCACGTTCATTAAACCTGCCCTCTCTCACATAATCATCTTGCTCCATGCTTGGCAGCGGTTTTTTTTCATTGCGTGCAATACAGAGCGCACGATATGCCATTATTCTTTCAACATCCATCAAGTGACCGATAACTTGTTTAACTGTCCACTTACCTTCGGCGTAAGCATAATTTCCTTTCCACTCGGGAAATGAGTTTAGTATCTGTTGTGTTTTAATAGATTGTTCATTCAAGAGATGAAGAATATTTTCACCCTCAATAAGGTCAATATAGCGCGAATAATATGGTGCATAATCATTAGCCGAAGGACGCATAGCACAACTCCTTTTATTGCATTGGCAAATTTGATTTTCTGTACAACAATAAAATAATAAATCTAATTTGTATTACCAGTGTGATTTCTTATTTATCTGAAAAAATTTTTAATCCGATTATTCCTGCGATGATAAGAAAAATAAAAAATATTCTCATTGTTTCTTTTGATTCTCCGAATAAGATGATTCCAAGTATTGCTGTTCCGGCTGCGCCAATCCCTGTCCAGACAGCATAGGCTGTACCCACAGGCAAAACTTTTATGCAGATCGCAAGTAGTCCCATACTTATTATCATACAGACAATTGTAAAGATACTTGGAGTAAGTTTTGTAAATCCTTCGGAGTATTTTAAACCAATAGCCCATGCGACCTCAAAACAGCCTGCAATAAAAAGCAACACCCATGCGTAAAATGGAGTGAGATGTCGAAATAAAGAAGTAATTGCTCTGGTCAAAGTTTATTCTTGAAAATCAATTTTAGTAATTCTTAATGGTGTTCCCGGCAGTCTTTGATTCGCAGGGATCTCTCCAATTGTTCCGCTGAAAGTAATTCTGCAGCCATCAATTTTGAACTGATCGGGAATTGAATCCGGAAGAAATCTGATATCAGTCAATGAATCAGGAATTATTATAAATAAAGCCGGCTCTTGTATTAATAATTTAATTGTGCCGCTTTGATTCATAATGTTTTTCATATCTTGAGAATTAATTTCACTAATGAAAGCCAGTAATAAGAGAACTATCATAGAAACGAATTTAGAAATGTTGTTCATCTATAAAATAATTATTAAAGTTAGAGAACTAATTTTATTATAGTTTGAATGTAGTGTTGAAAGTTAAAAATAAAATATAAATCAATAATATGTTTAAGTATGAGATATTTTAGCACTAACTAAAACGATGGAACTCTATATTCGATTCCCGCTGAGATTGGAAACAAGTTATTATTCCGATTCAATAAATCCAGATAGCCTGCCATAATATTCAGCCCAAGTCCTTCAATCAAATTCAGCGAGAACCCAACAGAAATATTAAACATTAATCCGGAAATAGTTTTTCCGGTATCTTCATCTCTCGACTGATAAATAAAAACATTCTGCATATCATAAACGTCCATCCAAACCGAACCAATATTGAGCGAATATCCACCAAATGCTATTGCAAATGATGGTGAGATAAATGCTTCTCCTGGTTTAAGACTCATTCCGAGAGTAAGAGTAATCATTTTTGTTTTTTCTCCAGCGTAAATTGTACGTGCTTCAGGAAACATCACTCGATCCAAACCTTTTCCGGAATAATGATACTCGGAATAACCGAAAGATAAATTAGTTGATATATTAGCTGTTAGTGAATACTTTGCACCTATTTCACCCCCCACTCCATCATTCCAATAAGACAATTCGTTAGATACATGTGCTAAAGTTTTAACACCTTTCAGTTCTATACTGAAATTATTCTGAGCACAAATAAAGGGGCTTACAAATAAAAACAATAGAACAGGGATGATAGATTTCATATAAACTCCTTAAATATTAATCAAACGTAAACAATAGAAATCAAATTGTCAAGCAATTGTATTTAGATGTTTAAAATAGGCTTCAAATATTTACCCGTCCAGGATTTTTCATTCATTGCTATTTCCTCAGGCGTTCCGGTTGCAACAACCTCCCCGCCGTTTTCCCCAGCCTCGGGCCCGAGGTCAATTATATAGTCAGCACATTTTATTACATCAAGGTTATGTTCTATTATCACAACAGAATTGCCGCGTTCAATTAATAAATTAAAACAGTTAAGTAATTTTGAAATGTCATCAAAGTGAAGTCCCGTGGTCGGCTCGTCAAAAATAAAAAGAATGTGTCTGAGATCTTTTTGAGCCGCAAGGTAGGATGCGAGCTTGATTCGCTGTGCTTCTCCACCCGATACAGTATTGGATGGCTGCCCGAGTTTGATATATCCTAACCCAACATCGGCGAGTACTTGAAGATACTTTGTCACTTTTACGTCACCATCAAAATAAATTAGTGCTTCATCAACCGTCATTTCTAAAACATCAACCAGATTTTTACCGCGATAAGTGATTTCACGAATTTCCTTCTTGAACCGAGTTCCTCCGCAGTCATCACATTGAAGATAGAGATCAGCAAGGAACTGCATTTCTACTTTAATGAACCCATCTCCTTCGCAGGTTTCACATCTTCCGCCAGGGACATTGAATGAAAAATATCCAGGTTTGTAACCACGAGATTTTGATTGATGTGTTGATGCAAAAATTTCCCGGATATGCTCAAATGCCTTTACATAGCTGATAGGATTTGAACGTGGCGATTTTCCGATAGGCGATTGATCTACAATTACAAGTTCATCAATATACTGCCCGCCTTTGATTTCCTCGCACTTTCCAACATTGGATGGAGCGTAACCACGCATCTTAGCGAGACCAGCATATAATACGTCATGAATCAGAGTACTTTTGCCCGAGCCACTCACACCAGTTACTACTACAAATTTATTTAGAGGGATTTCAACATTAATATTTTTTAAATTGTTTTCGGAGGCACCGATAATTTTAATATCTTTTTTCTCATTTGTTCTTCTTGAAGATGGAACAGGAATTACTATTTTCTCCGATAAATATTTACCGGTTAGAGATTTTTCGTTTTTTATTATTTCATCAAAAGTTCCCATAACAATTATTTCGCCGCCGTTTACACCCGCCTTTGGTCCCATATCAACAATCAGATCGGCATGCTTCATCATATCGGGATCGTGTTCTACCACAAGCACTGTGTTGCCTAAATCTCTCAATCTTTTCAAAATATTAATAAGCCGTAAGTTATCACGCGGGTGAAGTCCGATACTTGGTTCATCAAGAACATAAAGCGCTCCGACTAATGATGAACCGAGTGAGGTGGCGAGATTTATTCTCTGCGTTTCTCCTCCGGAAAGTGTACTGCTTAATCTATCTAATGTTAAATAACCAATTCCAACATTACTTAAAAATGTTAAACGTTTAATTATCTCCTGGAGTAATCTATCACCAACAACTTGATCATAGTCATTCAGTTTAAGCTGAGTAAAAAATAATAGCGCATGATCAACAGGGATTTTAACAATGTCATGAATTGATTTACCATCTATTTTCACCTGTAAAGCTTCTCTTCTTAACCGCGAGCCTTTGCAAGCTGAGCAAGTTGTGTAGCCGCGATATCTGCTAAGCAGCACGCGAATGTGCATCTTATAAGTTTTAGTTTCAAGTTTTTCAAAAAATTTATCAATGCCGATGTAAGTTCCAAAACCATTTCGAATGGCGCTTACTTGCTCCTCGGTTAATTCTTTAAAAGGGACACGCAAGGGTATTTTGTATTGTTTTGCATTTTGAACCAGGTCGCGAAGGTAGGTGCTATACTTGGGTGATTTGAATGGTGCGATGGCTCCATCAATTATACTTAGATTTGGATTAGGCACGACAAGATTCATATCGATGCCGATTGTCTTGCTGAACCCCTGACAAACGGGGCAAGCACCAAACGGATTATTGAATGAAAAAAATCTCGGCTCCGGTTCTTCGTATCTGATTCCACAGCACTCGTAATATTTATTAAAATCTTTTTGTTCGCCGGTCTCGGCATTTATTAATACAATCCGATTTTCACCTTCCTTAAAAGTAACTTCAATTGAGTCTGCAAGCTGCTCTCTTACTTTTCCTTTAACGACTTTAAATCTTTCAACAACAACTTTAACATCAGTTTTTTTCTTAGGAGAGATTTTCTTTTCATTCAAATCAATTAAAGAGTTATTATAGTAAACACGAAAGAATCCTCGCTTTTTTAGTAAATCAATTTCTTCTTTAACTTTATGATGCTCGTGTTCATGAAGAGGGAAGGCTAAATAAAACTTACTGCCGTTAGTTTGTTCTTCTAGCCATTCAGAAACGGTGGAGGTTGTATCACGCTTAACAACCTTGCCGCATTGAAAGCAAATAGTTTTACCAATGCGTGCAAAAAGCAGGCGGAGGTAATCATAAATTTCAGTAGTTGTTCCAACAGTTGAGCGGGGATTTCGTGAGCCGGTTTTTTGCTCGATGGCCACAGCGGGACTTATTCCTTGTATCAGGTCAACATCAGGTTTGTTCATTCGCTCGAGGAACTGCCTGGCGTAGGCAGAAAGACTTTCTACATACCGACGCTGTCCTTCGGCATAAATTGTATCAAACACAAGTGAAGATTTGCCGCTGCCGCTTACTCCAGTAAATACGATCAGTTTGTTTCTTGGAATATCGAGATCAATATTTTTAAGATTATGCTGCCGTGCGCCCTTAACTATTATTCTTCGCTCTTTGGATGGAATTGGTTTCTCTGTCATTTCAATTAAATAAATTTGAACAGTCAATGTAATAAATTGATTTGAAATAATTGGAAAGAAAATGTAAATCTACCTCCGGGGTTTTCTACGAATGAATACCGTCCACAATAAAACTTAAATGTTTAGTGAGTAAATATTATTTCTATTCACACATTTCTTCTGTACTGAATGGCTGTTGTGAAAGACCGGGACTAAGGTAGGGGATACCGAGATTGAGACCGCGAAGGATAAATATTACTGCAAGCATGGCAGCAAGGGCGGGTACAGCACGGTTGATTTTATTTCTGATCTTAGTCGAAAAATACTTCCCAAATATTGAAACTGCAAGCATAGCTGGAATTGTTCCTAAACCGAATAAAATCATAAATGCGGCGCCGGTAATTGCATCGCCCGAAGCTATTGAACCAGCTAATCCAACATAAACAAATCCACAAGGAAGCAGCCCATTTAATAATCCAATCAAGAACATTGAGGAGAACGATGCGTGCGAAAATAATTTTCCAATTGAATTTTTAATAGGTGATGATATTTTTCTAACGATTTCGCTTTGTGTGATCCTGATTTTCAGACTTCGCGGAGTAAGTACAGTTATAAGTATTGTTGCGCCGAGTCCAAGAGATAAAAATTGTTGAAAGCCATAGATGTAAAATCGACTTCCTATAAAACCAAATACAGCGCCGAGGAATGAATATGTAATTACACGTCCAAGGTTATATAAAATTCTTCCGGCAACAAATGAAAGATTATCGGAAGTTGGAACGGGGAGGGCAAGAGCAATCGGTCCGCACATACCTACACAATGGAAGCTTCCGAAAAAACCAATTGCAAGCGCCGAAAGTAATTCTACATTAAACATTATTAAATAATTTACTGAATGATCAATGAGTTTTCGGAAAAGAATGAATCGCTATCGACACTCCATTCGACTTTGACTTTCCAAAATCCCTTGATAAGTTTTTCAGTTGATATTATCATCTGACCGTTTTCATTTATTTGAACAGGCAGTTTAACATCGTACCTTGAATCAGACGGACGATAGAGAAAAACATTTCCACTAATTTGCCCCCTGCTTATCGAATCCGGGAAAGACAATACAATTCCGTTATTTGATAATTGAATGTCAACATCCATTCGCATATCGTGTGTGCGATTGAGTTTATCTATCTGCTTCTGATATTTTAATTCCTTTTTGTAATAATTATCAGTAACGAGGTCAACTTTTTCGTTCATAAAAGTAAAAACCGTACCAAGTGTGATTATCATAAAAACAATAATCGTGATTAGAATCCCTGTTCCCCAGTTGAAATTAATCTTTTTCATCTTCATCAATTTTATGTTTAACCGGCCCGAGGAAAGAAGTATTGATCTCTGTTAGTAGTTTGTCATTCCCATATACGGCTATCGTAATAGGTGTATTCATTTTCTCTAATTCGGATTTCGGCAGAACTATCATAAATTTTGCATCATCAATTTCCTGCGAACCTAAAACGATTTTATTTCCGATTAATTTTAATTCGCCGTCAATACCTTTAAGTTTTAGATCAATTGAAGTTGGATTAAAAGTTTTATTGACAATATTCAGATCATACAGATTGCTGACTTTATCATTCGGCTGTTCCTGGAAAAGTAGTCCCGGAGTACGCAAAACATTTATACTGAAGTTGGTACGAGTTGCAAGAAGATAACCAATAACTGATAGCAGTACAACCAGCAAAATAGAATACCCGATCACTCTCGAAGTAAATTTTAATTTCGTACCCTTCTCAATTCCATTTAGAGAAGCGTAACGAATCAATCCTCTTGGGCGTTTAACTTTAGTCATTACGTCATCACAGACATCAATACACGCTGTACAATTAACACATTCTAACTGTACGCCGTTGCGAATATCGATGCCGGTGGGGCAAACATCCACGCAAAGATGGCAATCCACACAATCACCTTTTTTAGATTCGGTATCATTTTTTTTTATTTTACCCCTGGGTTCGCCTCTCTTGTAATCGTAAGCAACTACAATGGAATCCTGGTCCAGAAGCACACCTTGTAATCTTCCATAGGGGCAAACAACTGTGCAGGCTTGTTCACGAAAGTAAGAAAATACAAAATAGAACGCACCGGAGAAGAAAAGAATTGCAATAAATCCTTTAAGATTTGCTGAAGGGGGCTGTGATACTATAGAGAGCAGCTTATCCATTCCGATGATATAGGCGAGAAAAAAATTGGCGATAACAAAAGAGATTGAATAAAAGATTATGTGCTTGGCTGATTTTTTAAGAATTTTTTCTCCAGTCCAAGGTGAAGTTTTTAATTTAATCTGTTCACGAAAATCACCTTCGATCCAGTATTCGATTTTCCTGAACACCATTTCCATAAAAATAGTCTGCGGGCAAACCCAGCCGCAAAAAACTCTGCCAAAAACTGCTGTAAATAGTATAATAAAAACTATTGTGGCTATCATGGCAAGCACGAAGATATGAAAATCGTGCGGACCGAAAGGCAGACCGAATAAGACAAAAGTTCTTTCGGGAAAATTAAAAAGAAGAAATTGTTGTCCGTTTATTTTAATAAACGGACTGCCAAACAAAAATGCCAGAAGAAAAATACTTACTAAAGTTCTTGCGTTATAAAATCTGCCGGAAGGTTTCTTAGGAAATATCCATTTGCGTTTACCTTCTTTGGTAACCGTTGCAAGCCTGTTTCTGAATTCTTTATTTTCTTCCAAAGTTTGTAATATTTCAACTTCGGATTTTTGTTCATCTAATTTTTGTTCCATAAAAATTATGTTCTAATTAATTTAACTTCCCGGCTGAACAATAGTTGAATCAATTTGGGGTGAATAAAGATCACCCTGCGGTTCTTTCGGTGCAGAAGGCTTGGTTCCATGAAGCGACATTATGTAGCTTCCAACCTCTTGTATCTGCAATGCACTCAACTGAGTCTGCCAGCTAATCATGCCTTTAGCAGGCACGCCGTATTTGATGGTCTTGAATATGTTTTGGATTCCGCCGCCATGTATCCAGTAATCATCCGTCAAATTTGGACCAACTAAACCACCCCCATCGGCTGCATGGCAGGCGACACAAAAAGTTGCGAATGTTTGTTTACCCGATGAAAGAGAAGCAGCATCGGTTAACTGTGTGACTGTATTTTCAGTGATTAATGCGCCACTGCTGATAAGTTTTGCTTTTAGTTCATCAGCTTTCTTAACTTCTATTTGATATTCTTCAGCCATAAGCGGGCTTGCTTCAAAAACATGATAATCTAATAAATAATAAACTGCAAATGCAATCGTCAGATAGAACAGCCACAGATACCAAGGAGGCACACTGTTATCAAGCTCTTTAATTCCATCGAAATCATGATCAACTAATAATACTTCGCTTTCTTTTTCTAAAGGTGTCGAACGAGTCAGCACCTGCCTGATTTTACTCCAGGAAGAAACATATCCGGCAGGTTTGGGCTTTCCCTCCCCCATGCCAAATAAAAAGAATGCGGCAATTATCATAAGTAAAATACCAACTATAAATATCGCAACAAGCTGATAGTAATTATCCGGCAAATCAGGATTATTAATCTGAGCATTAGTCACTGAAGTGATTAAGAATAAAAATAAAATAATCATTACCGTAAATAATTTTTTAGATTTTGTCATTATATCCACCATTAAAATTATTATTCTGAGGGTTATTTGTTTCAAAAGGAAGTTCCTGCATTTTCTTCAAATAATTTTTATCAACTCTAATCGCCCAAATAGCTAATGCGACAAAGAAGATGAAAAAGATGAGTAAAGAAATAATGGGGTAAATCCCCACTCCTTCAATTGAACTAAGATAATTTTCAAACATAATTGCTTCTCCTCTACTTTACCACGGAATCATGATTTGCTTTAATATCTTTGCCAAGCCGTTGGAGGTAAGCAATCAAAGCAATTATTTCTTTATCAGGTTCAGCAGGTGCACCAGCATTTTGCAAGTCAGCTGCAATCTCTTCTGCCTGTTTAACTAATTCATCATTTGCAATATTCTCATATCCTTCCGGATATGGAACACCTAGTGATCTCATTGCATTTATCTTTGCCGCAGTGGTCGTAGTGTTCAAAGTATTCTCAAGCAGCCAGGGGTAGTGAGGCATTATTGATCCTGGGGACATAGAAGTTGGATTTTCCATATGCAGGTAATGCCAAAGGTTTGGATACTTCCCACCTTCGCGCTGCAAATCCGGTCCTGTACGTTTTGATCCCCACAAAAATGGATGATCGAAAACAAATTCACCAGCTTTTGAATATTCACCATACCGCTCTGTCTCCGATCTAAATGGGCGTATCATCTGAGAGTGGCAGCTGTTGCATGCTTCTCTTATGTAGATATCACGCCCCTGCAATTCAAGGGGGGTATAAGGATTTACGCTTGCAATTGTTGGAATATTGGACTTGACAAGAAAAGTGGGAATAAATTCAACAAGTCCGCCAACTAGAATAACGACTAAAGCCATTATAGTAAAATAAATTGGTTTTCCTTCAAGCCAGCGATGTCTTGTCCCTTTTTTGAAAGGATCACTATATGGATGAAGAGCAGGAGCTTCAGCTTCTTCTTCAGCAAGAAACGACCCTTGCTTGATTGTTTTATAAACATTATAAACTAATAAAACGACTCCTGTCAGGTATAAAGTACCGCCGATAGCGCGTATAATATACATTGGAATAATCTGCAATGTAGTCTCAAGAAAATTTGGATACTGAAGAACTCCGAGGTCTGTAAATTGCTTCCACATTAATGATTGTGCAATTCCTGACCAATACATCGAGGAAGCATAAAACACAATTCCGAGTACTCCAATCCAAAAATGGATGTTTGCAAGTTTCTTCGAGTAAAGTTCAGTTCGCCATAGCCTTGGAATCAGCCAATACATAACTCCAAAAGTTAAAAACCCATTCCAGCCTAAAGCTCCAATATGAACGTGAGCAACAATGTAATCAGTATAATGAACTATAGCATTTACATTTTTAAGTGACATCATCGGACCTTCGAAGGTTGACATACCATAAGCCGTGACAGCTACGACTAAGAACTTCAGAATAGGATCTTGCCGAACCCTGTCCCACGCTCCTCTTAAAGTAAGCAGTCCGTTTATCATCCCCCCCCAGCTTGGTGCAATAAGCATTACTGAAAAAACGGTGCCTAACGACTGCGCCCAATCAGGTAAAGCAGTATAAAGTAGATGGTGAGGTCCAGCCCAGATGTATAGAAATATCAATGCCCAAAAGTGAATAATAGATAGGCGGTAAGAATAGATTGGTCTATTGGCGGCTTTCGGCATGAAGTAGTACATCAGACCCAAATAGGGGGTTGTTAAGAAAAATGCCACTGCGTTATGTCCGTACCACCACTGAACCAAAGCATCTTGAACACCCGCATAAACAGGGTAACTCTTTAAAAATGTTACAGGAATCTCAATTGAATTTGTAATATGGAGAACGGCTACTGTGACCCAAGTTGCAAGATAAAACCAGATTGCAACGTAGATATGACTCTCTCTTCTTTTAATTATTGTTCCAATCATATTGATACCAAAGACAACCCAAATTAAAGTGATTGCAATATCAATGGGCCATTCAAGCTCAGCGTATTCTTTACTTGTCGTAATTCCAAGAGGAAGAGTTATAGCTGCGGCAACTATGATTAACTGCCAACCCCAAAAATGTATACTGCTCAGAAATTTGCTGAACATTGGAGCTTTACACAGACGCGGCAATGAGTAGTATATTCCCATAAAGATTGCATTGCCAACAAAAGCAAAAATTACGGCATTGGTATGCAGGGGTCGAATTCGACCAAAAGTTAAAAAGGGAATGTTAAAATTTAGCGAGGGGGCGAATAGTTGTGAAGCAATCAGCAGACCAACGATCATTCCGATCACTCCCCAAAAGATCGATGCAATAGCAAAGTTCTTAACTATCTTGTTGTCGTAGTAGAACTTCTCTAACTCCATATTTTCTCCTTATTGAACTGAAAGTTTATTTTATGTTAATTGATTTTATTGTCTGATTTATTTTTGTTTCTGTCTTCAAAAAGCATTCTGATTGAGGGGGTATAGGTATCATTGTACTGTCCGCTTTTGACAGCCCACAAGAACAAAATTAAAAAACCTAACGCAACAAATACGCTTATTAAAATCAATACCGCTATGACCGAGATAATAGACCTCTCTTTCCTGCAATAAAATTTGTTGATAAAGTTGCAATTACTACAGCGGTAATTGAACTTAGCGGCATTAAAATCGCCGCTAGCAAAGGCGTGAGTAACCCCTGCAATGCAATGCTTAACCCAAAAAGATTGTAAGCAATTGATACAGCAAAATTAAATAAAATTATTTTAATGCTCGTGCGGCTAAACTGAATAAATTCAGATATTTTTTTTAGTTGATCGGCCGCAAGAATTGCGTCACAAGCAGGTGAAAAAGTATTTATATCCTCAGTTACTGAAATTCCGATATTTGCCGCACTGAGTGCACCGGCATCGTTTAATCCATCCCCTACCATAAGCACTTTTTTATTTTTTGACTGTAAAGATTTTACAAAGTCAAGTTTATTTTGAGGTGTTTGATTAAATAATAAAGCATCCTCAGATTTAAAAATTTTTTTTAGGTTCTGTTTCTCACTTTCATTATCTCCTGAAAGTAAAAACAAATTAAAATTTTTACTTAGCTTCTTTAGAGTCTCTTCAATCCCGGTTCTATAATGATTTTTTATTAAAAAATATCCGAGATATTCATTATTGATAGAAACATAAACCCTTGTGCTTTCTGCACCGGACGGGTCATTAATAATTATTTTTTCAGTACTGACAAATTTTTTAGAACCTGCTTTAACTATATTACCGTAAATTTTGCCGGAGAGTCCGCTGCCAGTATGTTCCTCAAAATCCTGAACATCAAAATGGCGCTCGGTATTTATTGAATCAAAAATTCTTTTGCTCAAAGGATGAGTTGAATTTCTTACCAGAGAGCGAACCATTTCTAACTGGAATTCATTCATTGGATTGCCGACAAACTCAACTTCAGATTTAGAAGTCTGTGTTATCGTTCCAGTTTTATCAAATACAATCGAATCAATTTTTGAAAGCCCTTCAACAACTTGAGCGTTCTTCAAATAAAAATTATTCCGTCCAAAAATTCTCATCGTATTGCCAAAAGTGAACGGTGTTGAAAGGGCAAGCGCACAAGGACATGCAACTATCAAAACAGCAGTGAATACATTCCAGCTTAGTGCCGGGTCGATTGTGAACCAATAAGCAAATCCTGCAACTGCAATTAAAAGTATCCCAATTGTAAAATATTTGCTAATCATGTTTGACAGTGTTGCGAAATTACTTTCAGAATTTTTAATAAAAGAATCATTATTCCAAAGCTGAGTTAAATAACTTTGAGAGACTTCCTTAATGACTTCGAGTTCGATGGTGCCGCCGACTTGTCTTCCGCCAGCATAAATTAGTTCGCCCGAAACTTTTTTGATTGGAACTGATTCGCCGGTGACGAAACTGTAATCTACCTTTCCCTCCCCATTAAAAAGTATAGCATCAGCAGGAATGATTTCATTTTTCCTGATGATTATCCGATTCCCAACGCGAAGATTTGCAACTGGAATTGTTTTCTCTATGTTGTCTATTTTTATTGTAACTCCAAGCGGGAAGTATGATTTGTAACTTCTTTCGAAATTAAGCGAGTCATAAGTTTTTTGTTGAAATAATTTTCCGATTAAAAGAAAAAATACTAACCCTGTAAGTGAGTCAAAATATCCTGCCCCATTAGTGATAAATATTTCATAAATACTTCTGATAAATATCACTATAATTCCGAGTGAGATTGGGAAATCAATATTAATGACTTTCTTCTTTAAACTTTTGTAAGCTGAGAGGAAATATTCCGTTGCCGAATAGAAAAAAACTGGTAGTGCTAATATTAAATTAAGGTAGGCAAAAATTTGACGATAGAAAAATTCCGATTTATCAATTGATAAGTATTCCGGAAAGCTAAGCAGCATAATATTGCCAAAGCAAAAGGCTGCTATTCCAATTTTATAATATAATTTTTTATTACGAGAAGGTTCTTTGTCCTGTTCAATGGATTCAATATTCAACTGAGGCTCGTAACCAATTGAGGCTAATAGCACAACTATATTTTTTAAACTACTATTAGTATTGGAAAATCTGACGCTTAATTTCTTTTTTAGAAAATCAACCCTTGAGTTTAAAATGGCTGAGTTTAATTTAGACAAATTTTCCAATAACCAGATGCAGGAACTGCAGTGCATCTGTGGAATGAAAAATGTGATTGTTGTGATACTTTCATCCTTAAAGTCTGTTAGCTTTGATTGAACGATAGGATCATCGAGGTAGTCAAATTTTCGTAGGTTTAAGTCGGAAAGCGTGATACCAGGAGATTTTTCAAAATCATAATAATTGCAAAGTTTGTTCTGATTTAATAATTCATAAACTGTCTTACATCCATTGCAACAAAAAACTTTGTCATCAATCAAGATTGATTCGTCAGGACAATGGTCTCCGCAATGGTAACAAATCAATTCTTTTTGAATTTGTTGTGGTGCTGGCATCTGGTTAAAATACTAAAAATAGAAGTTGCAAAAGTTGATCTTTGCTTTCACATAAAAAAATATTTGGTTAGGAAATATAGCAGATTAAAAAATCCGATTTATATAATTTTTAAGAAAAACAAAAATCAATGAGTTACCACAAATCTTCAATGTAATAAAAGGAGAACTTTCTGTGATTGGTCCCCGTCCT
>DAOLIQ010000075.1:0-15979 GCA_035328465.1 Ignavibacteriaceae bacterium
CTCGCCGTCAGCCATGATGAACGAAACATTCCTGGGCAGGCTGCGCCAGCGCGGCGGACGCACCTTGTCATGGCCGGGGCAGGCCATGATGCGGGCCTGAATCGTCTGCTCCCACAGCGGGCGCTGCGCCGTATCGAGGACGAACTGGATCGAGTCGACTTGCGGATTCTCAATGGCCGGCCGCAGCAAGGCGTCGAAGATCGGCTCCGGCGCGCGTCTTTTGTTTTCATCTTCTCCATATGATTTATTGATTAAAATAATTTCTAGACGTCGAGAAAATATTCTGCAAAAAGTTATTTTAACTATTGTCAACATTTTTCCCAAGTCTTTAAAAATTTTTAATCTGTTATCTAAAAAAATCCCTGCACTAAATAGTAGTATTACCAACTGGTCAGAATATGTACAAAAAGAACCGTTGCTTATTAATGAAAGCCCGCGAGTAAGTAATTTTATAAAACTGATAACTTATTATAAACCCGAAACGATATTAGATATTGGCGCGAACAAAGGAGCATACAGTAAATTGGCTTTGAAACTCGGTGTAAAAAAAGCTATCTGTGCTGATCTTGATGAAAACTCATTAAACATTTTAAGAGAGGATGTTCATAAAAATCAATTACCTATCTGGACAGCTAAATTGAATCTAATGGAGTATAACGAAAATCCGGGTTGTTACGGGACGTATCAACCAGTTCACGAAAGATTACATTCTGATTTTTGTATTTGCCTGGCTGTAGTGCATCATTTATGTTACTTCGGCAACTATTCATTTGATAATGTAGCAGAGAGACTAAACAGATTTTCAGATAAAATTCTTATTTTAGAATTTATACCATATGATGATGTACATTTAGGCGGTGCTAATTATAAAGGCAAAGATAGAACTTGGTACACTGCTGCAAATTTCATCAAAGCAATGAAATTCTATTTTCCAAAAGTTCATGAAATTTTTGAATCAGATCCTTACCCAAGAATTTTAATAAAGTTTGAAAAATAAATTACAATAAAAATTTCCTAACCATACAAATCTTAAAATTATCATAACCCAAAGCCTCTCCACCGCCGTAGTATATCCTGTATTCATTATCGAATTTATTGAAATCAGGAAAAACAATTTTATTCCACGGAGTTATTGTATCATCATCGGTGAAGAATGGATTAGTTTCGTCTTTTGTCCAGTTAATTAAATCGGTTGAATATGCAAATCCAAATCCTGTATTACTTGGAGAGGTATTTTGGTAAACCATTTTATATGTTCCATTCTCTAATATGATTGAAGGATATCCTATACCTGTTCCTTCCCAGGTTTTAGTTGGATATAAAATGGGGCTACCAGTATATTTAGTCCATACAATTCCATCTGTTGAAGTAGCTAATCCAATTCGTTGATAAAAATCCTGATTATACCCAGTATAAATCATATAATATGTTGAGCCGATTTTGAATACTTCATTAGCAGCTAATCTGTAATCCCAGTTACCACCTGACAGCACAGGGTATGGATATTTAGTCCAATTAATTCCGTCTGTTGAAGTAGCTAAACCAATATGCCAGTTGTTATAAACATCATTAAAACTATGATAGTACATTTTATATACACCATCTTCTTTTATAACTGGACCAGCGGATGCGCGACCTTGATCCCATGTTCCATAACCACCAGGATAGAGAACAGGAACATTACTATATTTTGTCCAGGTAATTCCATCACTAGAAGTTGCAAGAAAAGTATAAGTCATTGAACCTGAAGCATAACCGGTATAGTACATTTTATATTCGCCATCATCCTGAAGTGTAAATGTTTGTGTAATTCCACTAAAATCAAAATTGCTTCCTGTCTTAACCAAAATTGGATTACCGATATAATCAACCCACCCAAAACTTCCACTACCCCATGTAACATATAAATAAATTGTCCCTGTCCCATTCCCCGTTGGTTGTAGTGTTAGAGAGACTTGAACTAAAACACCATCCAAAACCTCTACATCTGTTTCTCCAGTATAAACTATTTCACCATCTCCATTCAATGCATCTACTTTTAGATGCCATACTCCAACTGCAATTGCTTCGAATGTTATATCGGCTGTGGAATCTGAGAGAAGGTTGAGGGATTTTATAATTGGTTCAAATCCTTCGCGAGTTAAATAAGCTACGACTTCTTCAACATTAGCGGGGGCATTTACACGATCAATTTTTAAGGAAATAAGACCTGTTGATTTCTCAGTGGCGCTTGGAATGTTTACATCTTCACTACTACAGGTAATAAAAACCAACGATATTATTAGAATTGCAACATTAAATAACCATTTCATGATGAACCTCTTTCAAAGTTTTGTTAAAACTTAACGAAAGATTCGCTTAATTGCAATAGGTTTGATGTAATATTATTGTTTTTGCAATAAATTGGTATCAGTTGTTTAATTTTAAACAAAGTTTTTTTCAAAGAAACAATTCTTTTTCTTTAATGAATATTTTCTAAGCATGAATTCAATCCTGTGTTTAATAAAAATTAATTTGATTTGAACGTATTAACTCAAATATTCAGTATTTCATTAAATCTTTTAAAATCTCAATACTATTGGTTAAAAGCGAATCATCAGAATTTACCCGGATCTGATTTTTTTAACTTCGGAAGAAAAATAGCATCTCGCTTATTGCTAAATGGCTGTCCGTCACCAAAATTATTCTTGAATCCTGTTTCGATTGTTAGATTTTTTGAATTTGATTTTGCAATTAAATCATTATCAGAATTTTCGAACGATGAAAAAAATATTCTGGATATTTCTTCACCTTATTTATTCGGATTTTATTCGGCTGAAAATTTCACCGGGAATTATCTCTATTTGAATCCTGATAAAAAAGATTTGGCGTTGGTAAAAAAATATTCTAAAAAACTAAACTTTAAAATGAACTACAAAGCCATTGAAGGAGATGCAACAAAACTATCTTTTGGCAGTAATTCTTTTTCAATAATAATTTCATTAAGTGTAATTGAACACATTAATGAGGATGGCGATATGACTGCAATCAGAGAATTGTGGCGAGTACTTAAACCGGAAGGAATTTTAATCTTAACTTTTCCGGCTGGAAAATTATATTCTGAACAATTCAGAGAGGATGATGTTTATGGGTTGAATAATACTCAAATGAACAACAAATATTTCTTTCAAAGAATTTATGATGACGATTCCATTACAAATAGATTGCTCAATCAAATCAGTGACTTTGTTATTTTAGATAAAGAAATTTTTGGTGAAATTAGTCCAACCTTTTATAGTGAATATGAAAAACGCTGGAAACAAAATGGATTTTCTGAAACTGTAAAAGATCCTTTTTATATTTCAAAATATTTTAGAAGTTTCAAAAACACCACCGAACTACCTGGAATGGGAGTGGTTGGCATTGCTTTAAGGAAAACCAAATGACCTACAAATATCCTGTTTATCAGCCCGACCTTTCGGGTAATGAAAAAAAATATGTGAATGAATGCCTCGACTCAACCTGGATTTCTTCAAAAGGAAAATTCATTTCGGAGTTTGAAAATAAATTTGCCGAGTTCATCGGCGTTAAGTATGCAGCCTCTGTTCCCAACGGTACTATTGCACTTCATCTTGCTTTGTTGACTCTCGGTATCGGTCCGGGTGATGAAGTTATTGTTCCCACTTTTACTTACATCGCCTCAGTTAATGCTGTTACTTATTGCGGGGCTAAACCTGTCTTTGCTGATTCTGAAAAATCTTTCTGGCAGATTGATGCTTCTGATGTTGAAAGAAAAATTACAAGCCGCACTAAAGCAATTATGCCGGTTCATCTTTATGGACATCCCTGCGAAATGGATTCATTAAATGCAATTGCAAAAAAACATAACCTGCTTATTGTTGAAGATTGTGCAGAGGCTTTCGGAAGCAGGTATAAAAATATTCACGTTGGAAATTTTGGCGACGTTTCTACTTTTAGTTTTTTTGGAAACAAGGCGATCACTACAGGGGAAGGGGGAATGGTAGTTACAAATGATAAAAATCTTTACGAAAAATCAATCCATATCAAAGGACAGGGATTGGCAGCTAACCGCGAGTACTGGCACGATGTGGTTGGTTACAATTACAGAATGACAAACATCTGTGCGGCAATTGGATTAGCGCAGCTTGAAAGGGCGGATTCAATCATTAAAAAGAAAAAGCAATTGGCTGAATGGTACAATAAGCACCTCATAAACCTGCCCGTTCAACCGCAGAGAGAAGCAGGAAATGTTTTTAATTCTTATTGGATGTACACAATACTCGTTGAGAAAGCAGAAGAGCGCGACAAGCTGAGAGAGCACTTAAAACAAAACGGCATTGAAACACGACCGGCATTTTTTCCGGTGCACACAATGCCGATCTACTTTGATAAAAATATCCGCCTCCCCGCTGCAGAAGATCTTTGCAGCCGCGGGATTAATCTGCCAAGTTACCCAGCGCTGACTGTGGAGGATGTAAAATATATTGTTCATAAAATT
Source organism: Ignavibacteriaceae bacterium (assembly GCA_035328465.1). GTDB lineage: Bacteria > Bacteroidota > Ignavibacteria > Ignavibacteriales > Ignavibacteriaceae > JADJEI01. The sequence continues at coordinate 4,499 of DAOLIQ010000075.1, forward strand.
AAGATTTTTTACAATGACTGACGACGTTCTTATGAATATTGAGATCAAAACTCTTTATCTTTCCGATGCTGAAGTATTATCAACTTTATTGAGCAAGTCATCCCCAGTGTATTCTAAACATTTCATTCCTTTTCCATTTGATCGGAAAAGTATTGAATCGGTACTGAGTAAGGCAATAAAAGATAAGTTTTATGGTGTTTTTGTGAATGAAAGTCTTGTTGGTTTCTACATGCTTCGTGGTTTTGATGAAGGTTATTCAATCCCTTCTTATGGTGTTTGGATATCCGAAGAGTTTTCAAATAAAGGTTTATCTACTCTTACCCTTCAGCACGCAATTTCATTTTGTAAAATAAATTCTATCAAAAGAATTATGTTGAAAGTTCATCCTGATAATTCACCAGCGAAACATATTTACCAAAAGTTTGGATTTAAACAGACTGGAGTTGATCCTAAAAATCATCATTTAATTTTTCATAAAGATATTTAATTCCAAATGAAGATTGCATATTACATTCATCATACCACAATAAAAGCTGGAGGAGTTTTCACTTATTCGGTTGGTGTTTTGAATCTTTTATTAAAATCAAATGATATAGAAAAAATATTTTTGATTATTTCTTCAGAATCAAGAAAAAGTTTATTAAATATTTTGAATCACCCAAAAGTAATTTTGGTGGTAGTTGATAGAAAAAACCCCGTCATAAAATTTAAACTTGCTCTTTCATATTTATCGCATGATATTTTTTTTCTTCAGCAAAATTACCTTGGCAGTAGCACTAAATTCAATTGGATAATTAGTTTTTCTAATTGGATAAATCCTTTCAAATCAAAACTTGAAGATTTAAATGCAGATGTTCTGCATATCCCAATTCAGTTCTCCCCCATTTACGGGCTGGACATTCCGATTATTACTACTATGCACGATCTGCAGGAGTTGATTATGCCTGAAAATTTTTCTGCGGGAGAAAGACTTCACCGCGCACTTAACAGCAAAAAGGCTGTTGATGATTCAGATCAGATAATTGTTTCTTTCAATCATGTTAAACAAGATGTAATAAAATACTTTAATCTCCGCGATGATCAGATAAGTGTTTGTCCTCCTCCTTTTCACGAGGAATGGTTCGTCAATAAATCCGGAACTGCATCAGATGAGCTGAAAGTAAAATATAAATTAGAGGATAAATTTCTGCTTTATCCTGCTGCTACATGGAAGCATAAAAATCATATAACTCTTTTTAACGCATTAAAAGTACTGAAAGCTAAAAATCATATTGTACAGCTAATTTGCACTGGAAATAAAACTGATTACTGTGATGAATTAATTTCTTCAGCAGAAAAACTTGAAATAGTAAATCAAGTAAAATTTTTAGGAATTGTTTCTGAAGAAGATTTAGTGGGTTTATACAAATTGACATCTTTAGTTGTGATACCAACCGCCTACGAAGCAGGCAGTGGCCCGCTTTATGAAGCAATGAGATATGGCGTCCCGGTTATCTGTTCAAATGTTACTTCACTCCCTGAGGCAATCGGCAGCGATGATTTTACTTTCAATCCGGATGATCCTCAGCGAATAGCCGAGCTTATTTTAAAAGGATTAAATGATGAAGAATTCAGAAAAAGGAATATTGGAAATTCACGATTAAGGCTGGAGTTTTTTAAAAAGCAGGATTATGCCGCAAACTTTTTAGAAGCTTACAAAAAAGCTATTCAACACAAAAAAGAAAAAGTGAAACGTTAATTGTTTTCCATCTTCTTTGTAAGTTCAGAAATTTCAGTTTTTAAATATCCAATCCATTTTAATGGATTTTTCCATTTTGTTACCGCCCCCTGTAAAGCATTCAGCTCTTTGTCTTCAAAAAATTTCCAGTAGAATAGTATGAACGGGAAAATAGCGATGAGCAAAATCTTTAATGATAATTTAATTAACAGGTTGCTCTCATTAAAATAGACACTTACAATAAAAAGAATTGTACCAATAAAAAATACTTTAAACAGTTTATAATTCTCGAACCTGATCTTGTAATATTTATTCGAAGCTAAATTGGAAAGAAGATCAAGAATAAAAAAAGCGACAAGCGTATTTACTGCCGCCCCCATTATTCCATAATATGGAATCAGCCAAAAGTTTAGAGCGATATTTAATCCTGCACAAAATAAAGTTATGTACGCAACATAGTGATTGTTGCCCGTCAAATACATTCCAAGCGAAGAAACGAGACTCACTCCGTATAAGATGTATGCAATGACAATCCACGGAACCACTGAATACGCAGGATAATATGCTGCACTTTGAGCAAAAAGCATAATTAATTCTTTACTAAAAACGCAAAGAGATAACCCCGCCCAAACCATAATGAATGCAAAGTAAGTTTTAATCTTGCTGTAATATCTTTTATCATTTTCTTTTTTAAATAACTTAAACGCAAGCGGAAACAATGTAAGATTAAACGGAAGAATCAAAAACATGTTATGAACGCCAGCCACTTTATAAGCAAGTTCATAAAGACCAAGCTGTGCATCATCAAGTAAATATTTTATAATGTAACGGTCGCTACCATTCAAAAGATTTATTGCCATCGAACTAAAGATGAGTGGAAATCCGTAACGTAAAGATTCTTTGATGATAGCTTTGTCAAACACAGGTTTTATTTCTTTAAACATTAAAGGCAAAACAAAAATTGTGTTGCTTAATTCTCCTGCAAGCTGTGCGTAAAGCACACCTTCAATGCCGCTGCCTTTGTAAACAATAAAATAAATTGAAAGCCCGATCATTACTAAAAGTTTAACAATACCGGATAATGTATATGTGATTGATCTATCATCAGCACGCAGTTTACTTAAAAAAAGATTATTGAGGGTAATAACTGCAACGATGTAGATACAAATATTAAGATAGTGCTCGTAAATTTTGGGGTCACCGAATAGTGAAGCAATATCGGTTAGAAATATTTTAGTAAGAATCAAAAAAATCCCGATCACAATTAAAATGAAAAAAGTAATTGTGAAGAATACAGATTTTGTTTTCCCTTCGTAACCAACTGTGTTGTTGAAACGAATAATTGATAACCCCTGCCCTAACACAAGTGACTGCGAGAATATCGTTATTGTAATTAATAGAAGCCCGAGTACGCCGTACTCTTCCAGCGTAAAATATTTTGTGTAGATCGGTAATAAAATAATTCCGCTCGCCTTAAGCGCAACGTTACTGATGCTGTAAACAAATGAATGTTTAGCGAGATGTTTTATTTTATTAAGCATGATTCTGAACTAAAGTTGTTCAGGATTTTTTTCTCCGTTCAATAAATATCCCTATCACTAGCCCGAGCACTGCAAGACTGCTTAACGATAAAGCCACGTACTTTGAAATGATAAAGGATTCGGGCAGATAATAAAATTCTATTTTATGATTGCCAGCCGGAACAATTATTCCTCTGAAGCCATGATTAGCTTTGTAAATTTTTGTCTCGTTACCGTCAATTGTGGCTGCCCATCCTTTGGGAAAATAAGTATCACCCAAAAACAAAAAATTATTTCCGCTTGCTTTAACATCCAATTTTATATTTTCATCTTTGTAGGAAATAAGTTTGACAAAAGTTGAGCTGTCGGGGATATCAACTCTTAACGGTTCTTCTAAATATGCGACTTGCTTTGGATCGAATTGATTATTTTTTACAGCATTTAAAATGTCAATTGGTTTTTTCACTTCAACTGTGTTCACGAAATACGCACGAGGTAAAGCATCTTCGTTACGATAAATAAAATTTTTATTCTGATTGTAAACAGGCGTTAAACCTTGCAACGGAATTTCCTGATCGGCAATTATGTATTTAACGTTAAGCATTCGCCAAAAGGTTGGGTTAGCCGGAGATTGAAGCACGTCCATATAATCCTGATATGCCCGCGGCTTGATTGCAGAATATCCGTAAATATCCTGAACAAGAAAATTCATATTGAAGTTGGAGTTTTGACCTATAGAACCAAGCGATCGATCTTGTTTTAAGTTTAGTATTCTATATGCGGATTTATCATTAAGAGCATCAAGTGCTTTTAAGTATTCAGGTTTTTCAAATTGCTTTTCTATCTCTGAATTATCAGTGTAAGTCTCTGCGCGCTGATCAATTCGAAATAAATCGAACATCATAAAAATAATCAGAGCAATAACAAATACATCAGCGCTAACTTTATTTTTCAGGTAAGCGTAAGCCAAACCAAAGGAGGCAGCAGAAATAAAAAATACAACTCTGAAATCGCCGGCAAACATATCAGCCATATAATCGTAGAGTGGTTTTAACTGCTGTCCTTTTTCGCCAGACTCACTTGCTCTTCCGATAAACCATTGACGAATCGGCTCGGATAACAGAAGTCCTAAAATGAATAAAGCAGAAAATACTATTGCGCCGTACTGAATTATCTTTTCAGAATTAATATCGTGCTCGGATTTCATTTTAATAATTTTTGAAATGCCAAGTGCGGCAAGGATGGGGAAACTCATTTGTACCAATATCAAAATCATAGAAGGTACTCTGAACTTATCGAAGAACGGGAAATAATTGAACATCAAATCAAATGCGAGCGGGAAAGTCCTTCCGAAAGAAATAAGCAGCGCAATCACTGAAAGTATAGTTAAAAACTGAACGAACGGATCTTTTCTGTTCGCATACATTGAAAACAGTGCAAAGAAAAAAATCAAAACACCCATATATTGTGCAACATCTACGAAAGGCATTTGCCCAAAGTATGTGCTTACCTCGTATGGCTGCCCTTGTGTCAGAGGACCAACGTACGTTGATTTTCCAAATCCATAGTAAGAGGGAATAATGAATGTTAGAACTTCACCAGGTGAAAATGACCAGTCGGTTGCGTATTTATAAAAATCAGATTTGTTTTGAGTAATTGAATTAGATTCGGTTTCTAAAATACCTTTTGTTCCGCGGGTGGAGTAAGGCGCATATTCATAAATTTGAGTGAAGTTATCTGCCTGAATTAATAATGCAAAAATCATTGCGACAACAAAAGCACCTACTGACTTTAATACTTGCGGCAATTCTTTTTTCTCTTTGTTTCTTATAGCTCTTATTAGATTGAAAAGAAAGAATATTCCAACAGCGAAAAGAGTATAAAAAATAATTTGAACATGCCAGCCGAGAATAAATACATTCAGAGTAATTATTAAGATTATAATATCAAGGAGCCGAATCCTGTTTTGAAAATTAAAAAGCATTAAAAATATCAGCGGGAACATACACAGCGCAGTTAGTTTAGTAACATGTCCGATGTAAACAAAAGCAATAATTCCCGTGCTAAACGAAACTGCAATTGCGCTAAACAAACTTATCAAAACATTTTTTGTGCGATAATAAACAAATGCAAACATCGTGTAAGAAAGAACGAGTAAATAGAAAGTCCACTTGGCATAATCGTTTTCGAAAAAGACAGTGAATGCACTTCTCAAAGTTCCAACTGCAACCCAAATAACATTAAACCATTTATAACCAGTAGCTAAGGCGTAGGCAGGCATCCCCCCAAAAACGTAAGGATTCCATAATGTGTAACCCTCCCTTTCCTTTTCAACATATCCATTTAAACTTTTGCTTGTAAGAATATCTGCAGAGTTAAAAGTTTTTCCGCCAAAATATAACGGCGAATAAAAAAGAAGGAAGATTACGAGAATGATTAGCGCAAAAACAGGTATCTGAAATTTTGAAGGAATAAATTTATCAAGTGAAAATGTATTAAGAAATCCTGTGTTTTCTTTTGAAGATGGCTTTATGACTTTTTTAACTTTAGACATTGAAACTCCACAGCAAAATTTAGTTAATAATAAAATAGATTATGATTTTCTGATAAAAGATAAGCTAAAATAAATTACTTTTTAAGAATGATATTTATACCGGCGCCTTTACTGATCTTAATATGATAATCACTTAGCATCATTAAAAATGTAAATGGAAAAGTAATCAAAAAATAAATTGGCAGGATCATTAAAAATAATTTTGAAATATTTACCATCGTAATCGGGTACTTGATTCCAATCCGCCAGGCTTTGTCGCCCCAAAAGCCGTAAGTAAATCTGAACTGATCAACGGAAAACCCGAGAGGTTCTAATTTGCTTCGTAAATCTTCTTCGGAATAGCCATCGCGTGCATGTTCACTGATAAAGCTTTCTTCGCTGTCTTCATGAACATCACTTCCGCCATAAATTGATGGAGTATTTATTAAAAGATAACCGCCGGGCTTTAATGCTTTATAAAAATTTTTGAATACAGTTACATCGTCTTCAATATGTTCCATAACATCGACACTAACGATTAAGTCGAATTTATTCTCGTGTGATATTTGAGTCAGGTCTTCAACTGCAAATTGAACATTGCTTAAATTTCTTTGATTAAAAAATCCACGACATTCTTTTATCCAATCTTCTTTTACATCTATTGCAAGAATTTTATTGGGCAGCAATTTTTTAGAAATGAAATATGAATATTGTCCGTAGCCTGTGCCGGCGTCGTAAATTGAAATTTCTTTTTCACCAAATATTTTTCTGATTCTTTTTAATTCTCTTCTAACGTACCAGGAACGAAGAAACATTATATCTAAAATTTGATAGAATAATATTCTGAGTACCGGAAATTTTTTGATTACTGAGGCAAAAATATTTTTTATTGGATCGTAATACATATTATGAGTTCAAGTTCAAGATTAAGAATTTATTAAGTCTAAAAGTCCATTAGTAAAATTTTGCCATGAATATTTATCTGCAATTGATGATACATTGTTTGAAAATTCAATTTCTTTATTATCCAGATAGAATTTATCAATCGCTGCGGCTAACGCTTCGGGATCGTCTTTTTCAACTATAAAACCTATCTCGTCATTCTTTATTACTTCACCAAGCCCTCCAACATTCGTAGCAATCACGGGCTTTCGAAAGTTTACTGCAATTTGTACAATACCGCTTTGAGTTGCTGATTTGTAGGGCAGAATAACAACATCGCAAGCAGAAAAATAATATTTCACTTCATTAGTAGGAATGAAATCACTTTTTAGAATTACAGAACTTTTCAAATTATTTTCATCAATAATTTTCAAATAATTCCCTTTGCTCGAATAAAATTCGCCAGCCACTAAAAGTTTTATATTTTTGTTTTTCAGTTTGGTCATAGCCAGTAGCAAAGTATCCAACCCTTTATAATCACGAATGAAGCCGAAAAATAAAATTACTTTTTCAGCAGTGATGTTCAAATGCGATTTGGCTTCTGTTTTTTCAACTGAATCTCCAAAATTTGAATAAACAGGATGGGGTAAGAAATTATATTTCGCATTTGGATAAAGAGATAATAAATCTTTTTTTACAGCCTCCGAAAGCACTACAAAGTAATCAACATTATTAAAAAAATATTTTGTAAGTTGTTTATCAAGGGGTTTCCCTTCATGTGGAATAACATTATCGCAAATCACCAGTATTTTTGTTTTATTGTTCTTTTTTACAATCTTCGATATAGTACCAAAGCAGGGTGCAAAAAACGGCATCCAGTATTTGAAGATCAAAATATCAAAATAATTTTCACGCAATTTTTCACCAACCTTTATCCAGTTGAATGGATTTATTGAATCAACAATTTGTTCGGTTTGAATTGCATCAACTGATTCACAACCTTCGAGTTGTGTTTTCCCCGGAAACAAAATAGCCGGGTACTGTCTTTTGAATGTATAAACATTCACTTGATGATTAATACTTAATTCTTTATAAAGCAGTCCGTTGAAGTGAGCAATTCCGCCGCGCAGGGGGTAGGCAGTAGAGAGAATTGCGATTTTCATTTTGCAAACTGTCGATCAATTGATGCAATAACACTTTCCAGTTTCAGGTGCTCCATGCATTTGTAATCTTCATTCGTACAAGTTGGTTTATAAAAACACTTGCAATCTTTATCGGGTTCAAGGATTTCACCAAGACCGAATAATTCAAATTCATATTTATTAAAAATATTATTAAACAGTATAATTTTTTTATTCAAGCCAAGAGTGATATGCATAGCCATTGTAACTCCGGTTACAACAAGGTCGCAATGATTTACAAGATTGATAAATTTTTCGAGTTTAAAAAAACCTAAATATTTGCCACCTGATTTTTCAGCGAACATTTTATTTTTTGCATCCTCCTGTTCGCCGCCTAAAAAAATTACTTCATAGTTTTTCTTTAACAGAATTTTTGCAAGACTAATCCAATTATCATCAGGCCACAAGCGCGAAGTCCATCTGCCGCCGCAGCCGGTATTTAATCCGACTATTTTTTTTGAACGATCTAAATTCCAGTCGCTAGAAAATTCATCGAAAGGCGAAAGGATATATTTTTCGCCGTCGTATTTCCAATCAAGAATTTCAAACATTTCTTCCAAATAATTTTTTTTATTTTGTTTGGAAATATCATCGAATATACCGGTAAAGTATTTGTGATTTGCAGAATCATCGGCAGGAAATGGCAATCCGTTTTTAAGGATAAATCCTTTTTTAAGGTTTGCAGTAATTGTGCTTGCAAGTGCGCAGGCTTCTTTATCTTTATCCAGATTAATTAATAAATCAAATTGCTCTGCTTTCAAGAATTCAATATTTGCAGTATTGAAATTCATTATAACATCGACCGAGGCTGGAACAACAGCGGGTGAAAGTGTCAGCCAGAAAATTTTTGCATCGGGATATTTATTTTTTAAAGGATGGAGTATCGGAGTAGTTCGAATAACATCACCTTTTGCTCCAAGTTTAATAATTAGAATTTTTTCTTTGAATGAACTGTAATTGGGGCAATCATTTCCTGACTCATCAATACAATGAACACCAAACTGTTTGTGGGGTTTGCAAGGTATATCGCCCATGAAATAGCGGCAATTATATTTTATTTGATTAAAAAGCATTTTGAATATCAAAGATAAGTTTGAAAAAATTATTTGAAGATGAATAGAATAAAAACCGGAATCAACTTTTATCTTTTATAATATATTCTTTTTCATCTTCAAGATTGTGGACCATCAGTTCGCCAAGCAGCCCGACCGAAAAGAATTGAACGCCAACTATTATTAAAAGTATTCCAAGAAATAACATTGGACGATTGCTCAACGGCTGATTATCAAACCATAAATAAGTCAGATAACCATTAACAACCAACCCAGCGAGAAAAGATAAAGCCCCGAGAAATCCAAACAAATGCATTGGTCGTTTGATATACCTTGTCGTAAAAACAACAGTAATCAAATCGATAAATCCTTTAAAGAATCTTGATATGCCGAACTTAGTTTTGCCATAACGGCGCGGATGGTGTTTGACAGGAATTTCTGTGATCGTATACCCCTGCCAGTGAGCAAGCACAGGCATATAACGATGAAGTTCCCCATAAACGTTTAAACTTTCCGTCACAGATTTTCGATAGGCCTTAAGTCCGCAATTGAAATCATGAATTTTAATTCCGCTAAATAATCTTGTCACAAAGTTAAAGAACTTAGAAGATATTTTTTTAATAAATGGATCTTGTCTGACTTTTTTCCAGCCTGAAACAAGATCAAAACCTTCATCAAGTTTTTTCAAAAGATTCGGAATTTCATTCGGATCATCCTGAAGATCAGAATCCATTGTGATTACAACCTCACCTGCCGCAAGTTTAAAACCCATTTGAAGTGCCGCAGACTTACCATAATTTTTTCTGAAACTAATAAATTTTATTCTTTTATCTGTTCGGCTCAATTCTTTAATAGTAGATAATGATTTGTCAGTACTACCGTCATCTACCAAAATTATTTCGTACCAAACATCCATTGTTTTAAAGACTTTTCTAATCTCATTGATAAGAGGAAAAATCGAGTCTTCTTCATTAAGTACTGGAACAACAATTGAAATTTTTTTAAATGATATTCTAGTTGAGGTTTGGTTTGAGTTGTCGATGTTTTTACCAGGAAATCTTCTTCTACGGTTATAATAATTTTTTTTATAATTTGATTTATTCCCAGGTTCAGATTTATTCTCTCTATTTTCCATAGAGTTTTGTGAGCCTTGCGCCTGATTTGTGCCTTCGTTTCTTTGATCTTCCAATTAATTATCCATTTATTGATTGATTTTGAATTTAAAATTAACGGATAAATGCCTTAAAAACAATTTGGGCCCAACTCTATAATAGTTTTACAATTTTAACTTCATTCTGTTTAAACTCATATCACTCAATATCTATATCTGTTTTCTACCGTTATAAAATTACTTAAAATCTTTATTTTTTCAATCTTGACTTTTTAGTATAGATTAGATAACTTTGAACTGCAAGTTAAAAACGACTTGTTTTTATGGAGAATGAATGAGTACAACAGAAACCCAGAAAATTGAAGAATTAGCTAATAAAGAGTATAAATTTGGATTTGTAACTGATATCGAATCGGATACGCTTCCTAAAGGTTTGAACGAGGATATCGTCCGCCAGCTTTCTGCAAAGAAACATGAACCCGAATGGATGACCGAATGGAGATTGAAAGCTTACCGCCATTGGTTAACGATGGAAGAACCAAAATGGCCAAATGTTAAATATCCGCCTGTGGATTACCAGGAGATTTCTTACTACTCCGCACCAAAGTCAACTCCAAAATATAAAAGCCTGGATGAAGTTGATCCCGAACTTCTTGATACTTACAAGAAACTTGGAATTTCTTTAGATGAACAAAAGATTCTTGCAGGAGTTGCAGTCGATGCTGTGTTTGATTCTGTTTCTGTTGCAACAACTTTTAAAGGAAAACTAAATGAAATGGGAATTATTTTCTGTTCATTTTCGGAAGCGATTCGTGAGCATCCGGATTTAGTAAAAAAATATTTGGGTAGTGTGGTTCCTTACACAGATAATTATTACGCAGCATTAAACTCCGCTGTTTTCAGCGATGGCTCTTTCGTTTACATTCCAAAAGGTGTTCGCTGCCCAATGGAGCTTTCAACTTACTTTAGAATTAATGCGGCAAACACAGGGCAGTTTGAAAGAACATTGATTATAGCCGATGATAACGCTTATGTAAGTTATCTTGAAGGATGCACCGCACCAATGAGAGATGAAAATCAATTACACGCTGCTGTGGTTGAGTTGGTTGCTTTGGAAAACTCGCAAATAAAATATTCAACAGTTCAAAATTGGTATCCCGGTGATAAAGATGGTAAAGGCGGAATTTATAATTTCGTTACAAAACGCGGTGCTTGTCGTGGGACTAATTCTAAAATCAGCTGGACACAGGTTGAAACCGGCTCCGCAATAACCTGGAAATATCCAAGTTGTATTTTACAAGGCGATAATTCAATTGGAGAATTTTATTCCGTTGCAGTTACAAATAATATGCAGCAGGCAGATACCGGAACAAAGATGATTCATCTTGGAAAGAATACAAGAAGCACAATAGTATCAAAAGGAATATCTGCAGGAAGAAGCAATAATAGTTATCGCGGCTTAGTTAAGATTGGGAAAAAAGCCGA
>DAOLIQ010000076.1:0-15578 GCA_035328465.1 Ignavibacteriaceae bacterium
TGGAGGTGGATCTGATACGGCTAGGATATATAGTAATTTAATTATTTCAAAAAATTCTGTAGATGGTTTCTTAAATACTGGAGTACCTCATTTAACTTATAATAATTTTGCTTTTGGTAAAATTGACAATGCAATTGTATTCACAGGTGATAATAGTTATTTGATACAATTAGTAAACAATTCTATTATGAATGCTGATAAGGGTATTGTAAGTGAAGGAGGACAGGGTATTACGGCACATTTTAATAACGCTTGGAATACTGTTGTAAACTACAGCGGCTTCACACCAGACAGCACAAATCTCTCAGTTGATCCGATGATAGTAAATGATGATTCAACAAAAGGCGATCTTGACTTTCATCTTCAAATGTTCTCGCCTTTAATAGATGCCGGTGATCCTAATATTATTGATGTTGACGGCACTCGCAGCGACATCGGTCTTTATGGCGGACCTTACGGCGAACAATATCATTACCTTGATTTAGCTCCACGCACTCCCATAAACCTAAACGCAACACTCGACAGCTTAACGGTCGGCCTAACCTGGAATAAAAATACAGAGGCAGATTTCAGAGATTATAATATTTATAGAGATACCACAAAAGACTTTATGATAGATTCAACAAAACTTCTGTTATCACAGAATGACACAACATTCACAGATATAATTCCTGATTACGTACCCAAAATTTATTACAAAATAACAGCAGTAGATAATCAAGGAAACGAATCAGAACCAAGCGAAGAGGTGGGATTCATCCTTACTTCAATCAATGACAATCAAATGACAATAAATGACTATAGGCTCTATCAAAATTACCCCAACCCTTTTAACCCATTAACAAAGATAAGTTACAGACTAAAGGAAAGAGGATACGTGAAGCTGTATGTTTATGATATAAAAGGAGAACTAGTAAGTGTGTTAGTAAATCAAACACAAGACGCCGGATTCTACGAAGTAGATTTTGTAGGGAACGGTCTCCCGACCGTTCCGAATAATTCGGATCTTTCATCAGGAATTTACATTTACCAGATAATGGTACGCAATGAAAACAACATTCCGGTTTTTAGTGATATGAAAAAGATGATTTATTTAAAATGAAATGTCAAAGGTCAAACGTGAAATGAAAAAATGTAATTGTCATATTGTTGTAGGGGCAGGACTCTTGTCCGCCCGATTTGTCTGACAAGATGAAACGTCAAAAGTCAAACGTGAAATGAAAAGCAATTTAAAAATTAACAATTGAACAATGAAACAATTTAGCAATTTGGAATTAATACCCCCACCCGCAAAAGCGGAATGGGAATAATAAATAATCAATAATAAATTAAAAATTAAATCGGAGGTACAAAATGAAACCAGTAAAACAATTCTTGTTTGCCATAGTCCTGGTCGTTTTGGCTCATAATGCACTTGCACAGGAACAAACAGTAACACAACAATTTCCCTTAGGATTCTTTTTAGGCGAGTATCAACAACCTTCGGAAGTTGATACGATTTATAATCAGCTTGAAAGATTAGGGGCAAATTATATTATTCAGTACGCGCCTTTGAACAGCATAGAACCGTTAAGCGATTATAATTTAGTGGCGATAAAGGAAGACAGTCCAAGCGATTACATTTCATATTTTTCCAGAGGATATTACAAGAAATGGGAAACTGAAGAAGACCAGAGGAATCTTCTTGCAACAGGAGTAAAGCACATCGACGGAACCGAAGAGACATATCTTGGAAAGCTATGCTGGTCATCTTCCGGCTTAACTTCAGCAACAGATAAGTTTGTTTATGGTCCCGATTATAGGCAGGATAAATACTATAGATTAAATTATGATAAATCACATATATTTTATACAGCCAAATTTGTATTAGGCTTTGAGTACCCATACAATAATCCCAACCCCGAAGATAATGTCTGTAAAATAGCAGTTGTTCACCGTTACAGATTGCTGGTAAACGAATGTTATATGGGTGATGTAATTGATACGTTAGATAATACCTCTGTGGTGCTTAAAGTTTCTGACTTTCCTCATAACCAGTTTTTAGAGAAATCTCTTACTTACAATTATCCCGGGAACATCCCGAATCAGAATATAAGCGAGCATTTACTGAGTAACGTTATAACTTCAGATACTTTATTCGATGACGAATATCCCGGGTATGGAATTCAATTTATTGTTGACTGGTATGGCGTTGGTACTCTTTATGTCGATTATGTAGAAGTGTTTGATAATACAATATGGGGTGTATATTTATCTAATATCCAATTACATTCAGAAGAAATTATTTCTTTCGCCAATAATTATTCAAGCTGGAATTTCCTCAAATACTGGTATGCAGCAGATGAACCTCATTCAATGGATGCTTTTACACCAATCCATATTGTTGACTCGTTAGTTCGCAGTGTACAAGGCGGCCTGTTAATCACCGAGTTTTATCCAAGTTGGAAGCCTGTAAATGGGAGGGGAAAACAATTCGCTCCCGGCAAAAGACTGATAATAGATGGGCTGGCAACTGTTAAAGGAACAGCAGCACAAAAACTTACTCTTGATTTTCACGACCGAAATGATAACACAGGAATAGAAGTACTATCTGATGAAGATTTTACAGCTTCGAAAAAACTTATGCTTCTGAAGTAGATTGTCCATTTACGCAAACCTTCGAGAATTTGATAACCTCGGAGATTTGGTTTTCGCTCATTTTCTAATCTTCCCAGGTTTACCAAAGCGTGTTTGAGTTTTTCAATTCTTGCACTCATATCAACTCTCATAACTTCAATCCCAACTACACTTGCATCAATCCCAGCACTCCCACCATCATACTCGATCAAATCTGTTTTATGTCTGACCGTGCTTGCGCCAGTCCTACTCGTAAAAATTTCTTTTCCAAACAATTGAATAATTAATCAATCTTCCCGCCAAAATTTTATTTGATTTATTTAAAACTGGTATTAACTTGAATTATCAAGTAATTGAAAAAACAACGATGGAAAAAATATTTCAAAAAATTGGACTTGCAGTTACATTCTCTCCAACAGGCAAAGCCCTGCTTAAGGAGGCTGTAAGGTTAAGGAACCTATTTTTATCAGAATTATCACTTATTCACGTGGGTGAAAAAAATGATTATTCAAAAAAAATGATTTCAGAATTGATTGAAGATTCCGGTTTGGTTGAAAACCAGATTAATTTAGTTTGGTCAGCAGGTGACCCTGCGAAAGAAATCTTAAAATTTTCCGAACTAAATAATCTTGATCTTTTAATCAGCGGGGCACTTGAAAAAGAAAACATTCTAAAATTTTATCTTGGCTCAGTTGCAAGAAAAATTATGCGTGAGGCTTCGATGTCAACTTTAATTTTGAAATCGCCTTCAATAAATCCAACGGGATTTAAAAAAATCTGCGTCAATGTAAATTTTTCGGAACAAAGTGAAAAAACTGTAAAGACGGCTTACCAACTCGCATTAGCAGACTCTTCAGACGAATTTATTTTAGTAAGAGATTTTAATATTCCAGGTTTAACCTCAACAACAATTGACTTTAATTCCGCAGAAAAAATTGATGAATTAAAAAATGAACAACTTAAATCTGAAGAATACAAACTTCAACTGCTTGTAAAAGAATTGGGACTAAAAGGCGTGAAAATAAAAACCAAATGTATTTATGGAATAGAAGGCTGGGCTTCAAGTGATTATGCAAGACAACATGCTGTCGATCTTTTTGTTGTAAGCACTCAGAAGCGAAAACTTAAATTTATTGATAGAATTTTTCCGCACGAAGAAGAATTTTCGTATGAAAATTTACCTTCTAATTTATTGATTATCCGGTGATTGAATGAATTTAGATTCCGAACAAGTAACTATATTTTTAATTAGCATTTCTTTACTGCTAATTTTTAGCCGGTTGTTTGGGGAGATTTTTATAAAACTAAATCAGCCGGCTGTTGTAGGCGAAATACTTGCAGGTGTAATTCTTGGTCCGACTGTTTTTGGAATGATCGCACCATCCTACCACGAAATAATTTTCCCGGATTTTGGACCATTAAAAACCGCACTCGAAGGTTTAACTACTATTTCAGTTGTCTTACTTTTGTTATCAAGCGGGATGGAAGTTGACTTGAGCACTGTTATACGCAATAGAAAAGTTTCGCTAATTGTTAGTGCATTTGGAATTCTAACTCCATTCATTTTGAGTTTTAGTTTTGCATATTATTTCCCTCAACTCTTAGGCGCCGAGGACAGTCACACACAGCTTAGTTTTGCATTATTTATAGGAATTGCATTATCTATTTCTGCCCTTCCTGTTATAGCCAAAATTTTGTTAGACTTAAATATTTTCAAAACTCAAGTGGGAAACATTATAATTTCATCAGCAATGTTAATTGATTTGCTTGGATGGTTGTTGTTTTCATTTCTTCTTGGATTTTTAGGAATTGCTGAGAGACACTTCAATTTGAATGTTACTGTCATGCTGATAGCAGGCTTTATAATATTAGTTTTATTTCCAGTAAGGATTTTGTTTGACAAATCAATTAAATTCATTCAATCAAAATTTTCATTCCCATCAACAACACTAAACTTTATAATTATTCTTGGATTTCTTGGAGCAGCATTTACGGAATATATCGGTGTTCACGCAATCCTCGGTGTATTTCTCATTGGAATTGCAATCGGTGATTCTGTTCATCTTAAAGAACAAACTAAATCATCACTTAATCAATTTATTATAAACATATTTGCCCCACTATTTTTTGCCTCAATCGGGTTAAGAGTCAATTTCATTTCTAATTTTGATTTGGTTGCAGTATTCATGGTAATGTTACTTGCATCCAGCGGCACGATTATAGGTGCTTCTCTCGGTGCAAGGTTAGGCGGAATTAACAAAATTGATTCACTTTCCATTGCTTTTGGTTTAAATGCTCGCGGAGCAATGGAAATTATTCTTGGAATAATTGCTCTTGATGTTGGACTAATCGGGGAATCTACTTTTGTTGCGCTTGTAGTAATGGCATTAGTAACTTCAATGATCAGCGCTCCGTTAATGAGCAGATTTATTTCGAATGAAAATTTATTCAGTTTGTCCAATCTTATCAAAAAAACTTCTGTTATTAAATCCACAAAGAAAAATAAAAATGATGTAATAAAAGAATTAGTAGAAGCCATTGACATTAAGATTAATAACAATGAAATTTTATCAGATGTTTTGAGACGCGAAGAATTAACACCGACTGGAATAGCCAACTACCTTGCCATCCCCCATGCTAAAATGAATATCAAAAAACCAATACTTGTAATTGCCAGAAATAATTTCGGAGTTGATTTTCAAGCAGCGGATAATCTTCCGGCAAAAATTATCTTTTTACTTTTAACGCCTGCTGATAATCCCGAACTTCAATTAACTTTGCTTGCAGAAATTGCAAAGAAATTTTCGGATAGGGAAAAAGTAGAAGACTTATTAGAAATAAAAGATGACGCAGATTTTATCGAAAGATTGAAATCACTTTAGAAAATTGTCATCCACAAAACATAATCTAAAATTAAAATCAACGCAGCAGAAAACACAAAAGATCGAATAGTCGCTAATCCAACTCCCTCTGCTCCGCCCTCAGTTCTGAATCCGATATGGCAGCCCATGAGCGAAGTTACTCCACCAAAGAAAATTGTTTTAACAAGCCCGGCAATTAAATCAGGAATAATAAAAAATCTTTTGACAGAGTTGAAGAACACAGCAAAGGAAACCCCCAAAAAATAATTTGAAACAAGATAAGAGCCTCCAATAGCAATTACAATTGCAAACGTTACAAGTATCGGCATCATAATTACCGAAGCTAAAAACCTGGGCATTGCTAAAAATCGGACAGGACTAATTGCCATCGTTTCCAAAGCATCAATTTGCTCGGTTACTTTCATCGTACCAAGTTCGGCAGCTATTGATGCCCCCACCCGACCGGCAATTACAATTCCAGTTAATACAGGTCCCAGTTCTGTTATGATTGCGCGGCTCGTTGCACCGCCCAGAAATGACATTGGAGCAACTCCCTTTAATTGATAAGCGGCCTGCCAAGCAGAAACAGCTCCTGTAAAAACTGCTATGATTAAAACCAGTGGTATTGAATTTACTCCTATGTGTTCCATCTGATAAAGTATCAATCGTCTGCTTTTCGGAATAGAGGCAAAATTTCTTATTATTTCCCCAAATAGTCTGGCAACTTGACCAAACTCCTGAAAAAACAACAAACTTTTCTCGCCGAGTTTTTGTAATAGCTTCATTGATAATTTATTAATGTTTGCATTCAAATTTATAAAATTTTTTGTTATTTCACTTTTTATCGCTTATTAATTACTGTCAAGTAAAGTCGAATTTAATGTATTTAAAAGAAAATTAAATTAAACTTGAACTTAAAATGAGACAAAAGCCTGTGCTTCAAAAAAAATTTTGCAGTTTCAGTCTCAAAACTCTTTATTAACAATAATAGTGTTCTGAATTCATAAATCCTTGTAAGGGTTTTAATTTTAAGCACTTAAAAATTCATTTTTAAAATCTCCAAAGAATTATTTTATGAAAGGAATGATTATTTCTTTGGCGCATTAACCAATAATGTTTTGCATAATTATTGATAAAGTCTTGTCATTAGTAAAAAATATATGGGATACTTAAGCTTAACCTTTAATGGATTATAATATATTCGATAAATTAAATTCTGCGCCAATAGGCATTTTGATTTTTTCAAAAGATTATGTTGTTACTTACATCAATGCTTCTTTAGAAAAGCTCGGGGAGTTATACAATTTTCCGTTTTCAAATCTTATAAATACAAGATTCAACGAATCTGAATTATGGCATCTGTTTTCACTTGACGATCATATTGAAGAATTAAAGAATGGGTATGGTTTTCAAAAAGAAGCTATGAATGTTCAATCATCAAATAGCAGTAACGTTTCAATATTATTAAAATGCACCCCTGCCTTTGATAACAAAAAAAACTTTGACGGTGGAATAATTGTATTTGAAGATTTTAGAATACTTGCCGAAACGAATGATGAGTTGAAGTCACAATCACAATTCAGTAAAACATTTTTAAAAAATTTTCCCGGATTAGTGTTTGTGACAAACAGATTTGGAAATATTGTCTTATGCGGCGGAGATAGACTCACCCGATTTCCTGTGTTTGAGTCCGAATTATTAAATATTGAAATAACTTCTATTTTTAATTCTGATTTCACCCTTACAGAAAAGATCGAACAAGTTAAAACTGAATTGACACAGCAATCACTAAAATTGAATTTAACTCTGCAGCGGGAAAATCTGATTTTTGATTGTAATATATTTCCTCATCTTACAGATTCAGACTTGCTTGACTCTATTTATTTCTTTTTGCTCGATATCACTTCTTCCGAAGAAGAAAAGAATTTGTTCATTCAGAATTCTAAACATTATGATCAATACAAAATTGCAAACTCACTTTTGGGCTTTTCTTTAATAATACTTTCAGAGAATAATCTTATTAAATATTGGGATGAGGGATGCTCCGAAATTTTCAAACAGGATTTTAAATCAATCTATCAGAAACCATTAACTGAAATTTTTAAAGAAATTACCCCCGAACTTTTAATTGAGATTAGAACTGAATTACAAACAACCGATATAAAAAAACTTAATCTTATTTGGGCATTCGGGGATATTAATAAAACTGTTGAATTAAATTTTATTAAATCAACAGTTGAAAACGAACTACTTATCTATTGTTTGGACATTACTGAGAAAAGATTAGCTGAAAAAGAAATAAAAAACTCGCAAATGAAATTGATGGAAATCATCAACGATTATTCAGAAGCATTTTGTGAGATAGATAAAGATGGAAAAATTGCATTCTCAAACAGATCGTTTCAAAATATTATTCAATTAAACAATACAGAATTATCAGGTAAAGATTTTTTTTCAATTGTTGACCCCTCCTCCACATTCAATTCCTTTGATGCACTAAAAGGTTTTATTAAAAATGAAACTGTAAAGATAGATTTGAACTTACTTGGCAGGAAAGAAAATAAAACTGAAGTGACTGCGTCTTTCCTTCCAAAATTTGACAGTCAAAATAATCTTCATTGCATCTTTTGCTTTCTGAAAGATAACTCTGCAATTAAAAAAATTGAGAAACAACTTAGCTTCTATCAATCAATGTTCGACTCCGCATTCGACGGGATGGCCGTTGAATCCGAGGGAAGAATAGTAACAGCAAACAATGCTTTTTCAGAAATTTTTGGCTATGAATTAAGCAGTCAACTTGAAAATAAAGATATTCTCGATCTCGTTTCGAACGATGATATTTTAAAAGTCGCTGAATACCTCCGTCTTCGCGAGCGCAACAAAGATGCTCCACATAGATTTGAATTTCTTGCTAAACGAAAAGATAAATCGTTTTTCTATGCTGAAATTTCTGTTGCGAGATTCGAAAAGGACAATAATGTTAACCTTGTCATAATTGCCCGTGATGTAACTGAAAGGAAAAGAGCACAAAAAGCTATTCGTGAATCAGAAGAGAAATATCGGAGCATAACTGAAAACATTGATGACTTTTTATTCACTTTCGAGCGATCAGGAAAATTTTTATTACCGGTTTTTTATACAAGCTCAGTTGATAAAATTACAGGTTACACTCAGACAGAATTTTTAAGCGATGGCAGGCTATTTATAAAAATTATTCACCCCGATGATTTTTCCTCTCTTAAAAAGAAATTAAGAAATCTTCTTAAAAGTAAAATTCAGGAAACCGGCGAGTTTGAGCTAAGAATTATAAGCAAATTTGGAAATATTGTTTGGGTAAGAGTTAAAGTAAATCTTGTCCGAAATGATAAAGGCATCATTCAAAAAATTTATGGCTTAGTCAGTGACATAACGTATAGAAAAAAAGCTGAAGAGGAATTAAAAAAGTCAACCGAGAATCTTTTGAAAGTTAGCGAAACAAAGGATAGATTTTTATCAATCGTTTCTCACGATTTGCGCACACCCTTTAGCTCTATACTTGGTTTTACAGACTTACTATTAAACGATGCAGAGCTAAGTGATGAAGAGCAAAAGCAGTATGTTCGTTATATTCAAGATTCATCTAATTCAATGCTGCATCTTGTAAATTCACTTCTTGATTGGACAAGGCTTCAGTCTGGTAGAATAAAATATGAACCTCAAAAAATTTCCGCAGCAGGAATAATAAAAGATGCTTTAACAACTATCACCGGGTCTGCAATAGTTAAAAAAATTAACATCTCATCTTCTGTTGGCGATGAAGTTTTAATATTTGCAGATAGGAATCTGATTTATCAGGTTTTTAACAATTTATTATCGAACTCTGTTAAATTCACTTCCGCGGGGGGAAATATAATCATCTCTGCCAAGAGAGCTGAAGAACCCCGGTTTATTGAATTTTCAGTTAAGGACGATGGGGTGGGGATAAAACCCGAAAACATAAAAAAACTTTTCAGCATTGATTCTAAATTTACTTCCGAGGGAACTGCCGGGGAAAAAGGAAGCGGATTAGGATTATCACTTGTTAAAGAAATAATTGAGAAGCATGGTGGTGAAATTTCTGTATCGAGTGAATTTGGAGCAGGAACTGAATTCAGATTCACCCTGCCTGTCGCTTCATCAAAAATCCTCTTAGTTGACGATAGTAAAACTGATAGACTTCTTTATACAAAAATTTTAAGAAGCATCACTCCTGAATATGAAGTTGAAATTGCTTCGAATGGAAAAGAAGCAATAGAAAAAATCATTGCCGAAACTCCCGCCCTTGTTATTTCTGATCACGCTATGCCTGAGATGAACGGAATACAATTAGTTAAAGAAATTTCACGATCTGAAGTTAAGGGAAAACCTCCATTAATAATTTTAAGCAGCGATGTTGATTTGAATCTTACCGAATATTATCACGAACTTGGTGTTGAAAATGTATTCCGCAAACCTGTGAACATCAGTGTGCTGAAGCAGGCTGTAGAAAAATCCTTACGCAAAGGATTAAGCGGGAATTAGAGCTAAAAGACTTTAAAAATTAAAATCAGAATCTTTGAAGTAAAGAATTACTAATTTTTCTTTAACACCAAACCCGAAGATGGGGGAATTGAAATTATTCCGATTACTGTTTCAATCACCTCTTTCCCAGCTTTTTCTGAATTCACTAAAACATCCCATTTGCCTGTCGGCAGTTCGGCTGCAACTTCTTTTAATGGATTTGCATTAAATAAGACTACAAAATCTTCATCTTTGTGTTGTACTTCATAGCCCAAAGCAAAATCATTATCGTGAACAGGTATGAATTTCACTTCTTCATATTCTGCTCTTCTGAATGATTTAAATTCTGTCCTCAACTCAATTAAGCCTTTGTAGTAATCCCATAAATCCTGGTTCAACTTTACGTGCTCATAATTGATATAATTCACAGCGTTATCTTTATCATAAGTATTGTGGTCAATCATTCCGCGATGTGGGTCGTTAAGATTCGTTTGAGGAATAACTTTACTTCGTGCAAATTCCTGCCCTTCACTAATCATTGTAATACCACGCGAAGTAAAAAGAAACAATGCGCCAAGTTTGTTCAGTTTTAATTGGGCTGGAGTAAGCTTCACATTTTTATCAATGTCGTTAATAATCTCATCCGGTCTAACATCACGAAGGGCTATCCTAATAAAATCGCCGAAGGAATATCCATCATGAGATTCGAGATAGTTTACAGAGTGACTTGCATTTTGAAATAAGCCAAGCGAATCTTTTGTAAGCGTTCCGTTGACATAACTCTTAATTCTTTGCGGAGAATTATTTCCATACCAATTTCCAAAAATCCAGCCAAGTCCATTAATAGGATTTTCACCTTTTATTCCATTTCTAATTTGATCATTCCATGCACCCCACCCGCGTAAAGAAAATCCTGCAGGATCATATCCCCCGCCCCATGGCTCGCAGACAAATATCACATAAGGATTTATTTTTTTTGCTTCATAGATAATTGTTTCGATAGTCTCCCAGTCTATTAGTTTTCCAAGATCAAAGCGGAAACCATCAACGTGATACTCTTTCATCCAATATAAAATACTTTCAACAATCAAGCGGCGAAGCATTGGTCTTTCTGTTTTAAGGTCGTTACCGCAGCCGCTGACTTCAGTGCAATTTCCTTTTTCGTTTAATCTGAAATAATATTCTTTATCAATTTCTTTTAAATTGCCATACTCATATTCAGATAGATGATTATAAACAACGTCCATAATAACTGCTATATTTTCTTTATGAAAAGCTTTCACCATATCCTTAAAATCATTCACAGCTTTTGCATCAGCGCCGCTCCATTTATTCATTTCTAATTCACGAACATTTTCAGAGTAATATGATTCTGGTGCAAAAAATGCTGCTGTCATATATCCCCAATGATTGCGTTGGTAAGGATTCCAAGTGTTGTACTTTCCCCGCAGAGACTCTTTAAATGGAATTTCGATGTTAGCGAATTCCTGAGCAGGTAAAAGTTCAACGGTATTTACACCTAATTTTTTTAGATAGTCTATCCCGCCTGTTTTACCTTTTTCAACCAGCCCTTTGTATGTTCCTCTTTCGCTGACTCCTGATGATGGGTGTTCAGTCATATCACGAATATGCATTTCGTAAACAATTAGATCGTGCCAATCTCTTTGTATCCATTCATCATTCTGCCAATCAAAATTATTTTCTTTTATAATTATTCCTTTACGCGGAGTAAAATATGTGTTATAGCTTGCCACCGCCTTTGCATAAGGATCAAGGCAAAGTACTGCGGCTTCATCTTTATGCTTTACATTAAATCCATAAAATTTTCCGTAAAGTTCGGCATCAAGAGAAGTTTCCCACACGGCATTTTCATCTCTTGACATTTCATATTCTTTGCCGTTTGCTTCATCAACTTTATCAAAGATTACAAGAGAAACTTTATCGGCATTTGGAGTAAAAAACCTAAAATATGTTTTCCCATTTTCAACAAATGAACCAAGTTTTTTTTCTGAGTATAATTTATCAAGTTCATTTTGTTTCAATTGAAACTGTGTTTTTTTGTTTGACTGCTTTTTTGGTTTATCTGAAATGTACAAGGCACTTCCTAAAAATGTTATTGTTACTAAAAATATTATCGAACGAAGAAATAATTTTTTCATTTCTTTTTTGAAATTTTAATCATTGTGAATATATCACACCATCAACAACAGGAGTTACGCATATTAATGGATGTTCAGGCACTCCGAACTTTTCAAAAATTTCTTCGAACAATTGAATATGCATTCCGCGTTTTTCAAGTTTATAAAATTTATTATAGCTCATAAATTTTCCATTTTTGTCCGAAGGTGCACCAAAGTAAATAGAATTGCTGTAATCAGCTTTTGCATGCAATTTAAGAAATTCAACTTTACTGTTATCTCCGCCATCGTGTTCGTAAGAGACAGCTCTGAATTCTTCAACTATTCCGTTGTTTATTACTAAATAGATATTTAAAATAATTTCGTTCATCGTTAAAAGGTGAATTATATAAACAAATAAAACTTAAGCACACTGCATATACAAATGCAAACTTGCACAATATACTTTCCATCGCAGAGATGACTGAATAATTTCGGGCGAACATTAAAGTAAATCCAACTAAAACCGGAACGCTGATAAAGATTGATCCAAACAGTAAAACTTTTGCAAGCAGTTTTTCTGATACAGACTTTGCTTTGCCATTTTCAACTTCGACTTGACGAAGAAATTTTATAAGTAAGGCTATCGAGATCAAAATTGGCAAATAATAAAATGCCCCAAACAAATCTCCCAAAGGATAGTGATAGCTTGCATATAAAACAGTGCAGCTTGTTACAGCAAATTCCGGTATAACAAATAAGTAATAGATTGAAAATGTAATTGCCGGAATGAAAATCAAAAAAAAATTTTTATTTAGTTTATTATCAATCGTAAGTGTAAGCGACAATAACAAATTTAATGGCGGAAGAAAACTTATTAATACGAATGCAAGATATGGATAGAATGGAGCTTGTAAGCCTGTCTGACACATTAAAAATTCCATAGTCTGGTATGAAGCAAGAAGCGCAATCATTATCATTGCAATAACATTGATTCGATTCTTCTCGATAAATACGATAAGATTGAATAGCAACAGAAATTCTATACAAGCAAATAAAAGTGATACTATTCCGTTCCAATTATCCAAAACTTATTCCAGATTTTTGAGATCAAAAATAATGATTTCTTCCAGTAATAATGCTATAATTCTTACCCTAAATTAAACGCCGATTCATTTTTTAGTAACGCATTATTCAGGTATGTTCGCTTCAACAATAAAAAAAGGATATTCAGTTGAAAAAGAAAATTTTATTTCTCTTTGCTCTTGCCGTGCTTTTTGTTCCGGGATCGCTCACTAATGTTTTTGCTCAAAGTGAACCTGTTCTTTACTTTTGTGAAAGATATGATTCAAATGATGGCGAGGTTGGGGTTAGCGATAGATTCACAACAGGTTATTTAACCGTGATGGTGAAATCAGATAATGCACTCAATCTTACAGATGTTCATATTCAGTTTGACAAATTCAATGAAAGAAATAAGGACTTTGAATTTTATAAAAAGTTTGATTATTCAATCGAGCGAGATATGAGCTACGTTTTCTTTGAAAAAAATTCCGACAGCGATATGAAGTTTACCGAACCGGGATTATATCGCGTGTTCCTGTTAGATAACAAGGATAGAACAGTTGCAAGCGCTTTGATTGAAATTATTTCGAATTAATTATTTTTAATATTTAACTGTCACACTTAGTGATTATGCCCTCTAAGTGCGACAGTTAGATAACGTAAGCCTTCGACAAATTCAGTCCCACACAGATTTATATTTTATTTTCCCGGTCCAACCATCTTCTCCGGTCTTACCACTTCATCAAACTTTTCTGAACTCAATAAACCAAGATCCATTGCTGCTTGTTTAAGGGTGGTGTTTTCTTTGTGTGCCTTCTTTGCAACTTTAGCTGAGTTGTCATAACCTATGTGCGGATTAAGTGCAGTTACAAGCATTAAAGAATTATCTAAGTGCTTTTTAATATTTGTTCTGTTTGCTTCAATTCCAACGACACAATTATCAGTAAAGCTTCCGCAGGCATCGGAGATTAATCTTATTGAATTAAGCACATTGAAAATGATAACAGGTTTAAAAACATTCAACTCGAAATTTCCCATTGCTCCACCAAAGTTAACGGCGACATCATTCCCAAAAACCTGTGCACATACCATCGTCATCGCTTCGCTTTGTGTGGGGTTCACTTTTCCCGGCATAATAGAACTACCCGGTTCATTTTCAGGCAGATTAAGCTCGCCTAAGCCGCAGCGAGGACCACTGCCAAGCCAGCGAACATCATTTGCTATCTTCATTAAGGATGCGGCAAGAGTTTTTAGTACGCCGCTGAATTCAACAAGCGCATCGTGTGTTCCGAGTGCTTCATATTTATTTGGTGCAGTAACGAATTTCTTTCCTGTCAACTTTGCGATGTGCCAGGCGGATTTAACAGCAAAATCAGGGTGGGTGTTTAATCCTGTGCCAACAGCTGTTCCGCCGAGAGCAAGTTCATACAACCTTGGGAGCGCTGCATTTATTCTATCCAAGCCGTTGTTAAGCATTTGAACATATCCGCTGAATTCCTGTCCGAGTGTTAATGGAACCGCATCCATCAAATGCGTTCTCCCGATTTTAATTATGTCTTTAAATTCCTTTTCTTTCACGGCAAGAGCATCGCGAAGTTTTGTAACCATTGGAATTAACCTGCGATGAACTTCCTCAACAGCGGCGATGTGCATTGCAGTCGGGAAAGTATCGTTTGAGGATTGCGCTTTATTAACATCATCATTGGGATGGATGGGTTTTTTACTTCCCATTTCTCCGCCGGCAATTTCAATTGCACGATTTGAGATCACTTCATTTGCATTCATATTTGTCTGTGTGCCGCTACCGGTTTGCCAAACGACGAGGGGGAAGTGTTCGTCGAGTTTACCTTCGATTACTTCGTCAGCGGCTTTGACAATCAAATCAGCTTTATCTGCAGGAAGTGTTCCAAGTTCTTTATTCGTTAGTGCGGCAGCTTTTTTTAATATTCCAAGAGCACGGATTAACTCGCGCGGGAATTTCTCTCCCCCTATTTTAAAGTTCATTAACGAGCGGGCTGTTTGTGCGCCGTAATATTTATCCGATGGAACTTCAATTTCACCCATCGTGTCTTTTTCAATTCGGTAGTTCATTTCTAATCTCCCTAAATTTGTTATATAAAATACTTCTGTATAAAAAACTTTTGTTTGTTAAATCAAAAATAGAAAATTTTTATTACCGAAGTTATTTTTGATAACTTCTGAAAAATTCATTTTGCAATTACCGTGATCCTTTAGTTAACGGACGGGGATCTACTTATGCGCCGCCCTCCGGATTCCTGCTTTAGAAGGAATGACATAATAGAGACTGCTGAAAAATAGATTTCTAACTGTCTGTCATTCTCGCGGAAGCGGGAATCTGCTTAATATTCAATAGATTCCTGTTTGCACAGGAATGACACAT
>DAOLIQ010000077.1:0-15577 GCA_035328465.1 Ignavibacteriaceae bacterium
TTTTTAGATTATGATCTCCGAAGGACAAAATGACTTTAATAGGTATTTTTTATTTTTCAGAAGGCTATATGATTTATTGCTAAGGCTCGTTTGCTTTGAGTTTTTATGCGGTTAGTGAACTTATCATTTGATTCTGTGGTGAATAGAGAAGTGTTATTGATTTTGTTTCTTCTCATTATACCCGCTTATTATTTAAACTAGACCATTTAAATTTTTAATTTAAGTCAGGAATTTTTCAGCGGCTTCTTGTTATATATCACCGGCATCTTGAATTTCCACTTTTTCCATAATTCTTCATTCAGTAATAACTCAACCATAAAATGACTAACATTTATTCTGCTGCTTTTCCCCGCATCAAAAACAGGACTTCTTTTCGGTGATTCAACAATTTCATATTCAGTTACTTTTTCTTCGTAAATCAGAGAATCAGGTCTAACTGCAATCCATTCTATTCTAGAATTATTCTCACCTAAATTATTTGAAAGATACTTGGCAGCTTCAACATTATCTTTGTGAGGAGGCAAAACAACACCCATAAAAGAAAGAACAATTCTGTCTTTCAAAGAATATTTTTCATTTATTTTCTTATTTTGATTTGCAGTAGTACTCATAAGAATTACTTTTACTATTTTCTTTTTGCTTGCTTCAATCGCTTCACAAATGTTTTTTATAGAATCACTTACAAGCATTCTTGGTTCTCCAAATAGTCCCTTAAACGAAATATTGTGACCAAGGCAAGAAATAACTGCATCGCAATCATTTATCAACTCAAGATTTTTATTAATATCAAATTCAGATATGTTTCCAGTAACACATTCTAAAAGTTTTTGATTTCCCAATTCTTTTAACACGCTATTATTCTTGCGTACAACTACTTTTACTTCAACATTTCTGTTTATCAGTTCCTTAACAACCAATCTTCCTGTTGCACCAGAAGCGCCAAGTACGAAAACTTTCATAAATATTTTTTCAAAATGTTTTCTAATATGTTTAATGGTGTTGCCATTACAGCGCTGTTAATATATTTTTTCTATAGACCAGTAATTCTGTAAGTAGCTATTACCAAAAGTTCACACAGTATACTTACTGTAAAAAAATACCCGTTTTGTTTTAAATCTATCTTCAGTTTATAACTTGCTCTTATAACAATTAGAAGCAAAATTGTAAGCACAATTATCGCTGTTGTATATGTACCGAGCCCCATAATTGAAGATATTCTTGCTTCATCCTGTTGACTAAATCCTCCAAAGACAAGAGAAAAAAAACGACATACAAATTGAAAGAATAAAACCGGGTAGGCATATATCGTCAAATATTTCTCTAAAATTAACAGAGAAACCACAGCTAACAATATCGTAAATGCAGGTCCGCCAATGCTTACATATAAATTATGACTTTCATCTAAATAATGTCCCTCTTTAGGCCAGACATAGTTAAGATGATATATCATATCATTTCCTAAAAACTCTCCTACAATCCAATGTCCGAATTCGTGAAAGAGATAAGAGAAATAAGCTATGGGAATAAACAACAAGTAAAGTCTAACTAATATTTTTTTCTCAGCTATCATAATTTCATATTCCTTTATTTACATCTTCCTTACATGTTACTATTTTTTACAGTTATCGCCACGCCGCCTTTTTTATGCCCCAACTCAACAAATCTATGTGCGTCAATTATTTGTTCGAATGGATAACATCTATCATTAATTGGAGTAATTTTTTTTGATTCGACAAGTTCATTAATTCTATTTAGACGTTCTGAACTGCATATTAAAGCACTGTCATCAATAGAAACATACTTACCACCATTTTTAAGTGATTGCTTGCACGCATCCTTAAGTTGTGATGTTTTTCTTTTTCCGACTGCGTCTAATATAAAATCATAAACTTCCAATTTAGAAATTGATTCACGCTTTGTGTAATCGAGCGTTTTATCTGCTCCTAACGATTTTATAAATTCTATATTCTTTGCACTGCAAACACCCGTAACTTCCGCGCCGAGATGTTTGGCATATTGGATTGCTATTGTACCGGAGGTACCGGAAGCACCGTAAATCAGAACTTTTTGATTTGGCTGAATATTCCTTTCCTCAAGAAATTGAAACGCAAGAAGCCCGCCATAAGCAGCGGCTGTTGCTTCTTCAAAACTTATGTTACCCGGTTTAATTGCAATGCATCCTTTTTTTGAATCTATTTCTTTCATGCATTTGTATTCAGCATATGCACCTAACGACATTCCCGTAATTCCATAAACTTGATCGCCGACTTTGAATCTTTTAATTCTTGTGCCAATTTTTTCTATAACACCCGAAAACACTTCACCAAGTATTTCGTTCCTTGGTTTTAATATGCCAATCATCAATCTAAATGGAATTAGCATACGAAGCGGGACATTTGAGCTGCGTATAAATATATCACTGTCTGTTACCGATGTCGCATAAATCTTAATAAGTACTTCATTATCATTGGGTGTAGGATTTTTATACTCAACAATTTCTAAATTTTCCGGTGCACCATATTTTTTACAAACAATTGCTTTCATTTGTGATCTTTATATTCTCATTTAGTTTGCTCAGTTTTATTACTTCCCATAAAATCGTATGGTCTTTCACTAAATCTACCATTCATTAAAAAAACTGTAAGAAAGATGAATGCAATAAAGGCAATCAATACAATAAACTGACTTACAGAAGTTTTTTGAATTTCTTGTTTTGATTTCATATCACAAACTTCGCCAGGACAATGCTGCACTTTATTTTTAAAAAAGAGCGGATAAAATTTACATCCTAAACAAATTCCAAAAGCTGATTCAAAGAATAGGAATATGAGGCAAATAAGACAGACAATACCTGTAATTGGACCATAAGCATTTACAATAATAAAAAAGTAGAACATTGTTGCAGATAATACTACACCGATTATCCAGGCAAACTTTTTTTGAGCAGCGCCAACATATTCAGGTGTTTGATTGTGAACGATCAAACGGGCAAAAATTAGGGTTGGTGAAAATTTAGGATTTATAAACACCCGTATTGCAAAATCTGCAAGGAAAAAAGTTATTACAAACTTTATCGGGACAAAGTTCTCGTTAAACAAAATATACATTAGTGAAGTGAAGGTAGCCAAAAACAAAATCCCTGCTGCGGCTCGAATTTCCCTCTCGTTTAATACCGGGATGTTATAACCTTCAACATCTTCTCCGAATTTAATTATTTTATTCATTTTATTTTCCTTCTACTGTTATTATACAATTCTATATTTATATCAATCTTGAATACCCTAAAATGAACGCAAGCATTTCCATTGCAGGTATAAATGATGTTTCTTCCTTTGAAAACTCTCATCACTTTTAACTCTTATCACTCGTAATTTTTTTGAATATCAATTCCACAATAATATTGTTATCAAGTGTTGCAGTTTCGGTTATCATGTCAGGTGCAGTAAATACAAAATTTATTTTTATTGATGAACTATCAGTAGGATCATTAGAAATGATTTCACCTGTATGCTCTGTGGTAAACCAGCAAGATCTAATCTCAACAATAGATGATGATTGGATAAGTTCTGCAAGAACAAACTTATCTGTTGTAGCATCATATCCAAAAAGTTGTTCTACTGAATCAACTACTTCTCCATTACTCATAACTTGAATAATGCAAGCCATTCCATTCCCGAAAGGCGTATTATCACTTCTGTAAATTGTGTTTTTACCCAATTCACATTCCCACTTACCTATAAACTGTTTGATTAACTCAACCTGATTGAGTTGTGTCTGTGTGGTTTGAGCTTCTGTCGCGGTTATGCTGACTAAAAGGAGTATGACAATTATAATATTTTTCATTTTTTTTATGCCTATCTTCGATCTTCTATTGCAAAGTCTTGTTTGATCTATTAACAAGATACTCTTTATAAATTGCATAGTTCATTCTTCTTACTTTTGGATTCTTCTCTGCTGAGGCAAGTTCTTTCAATTCATTCATGCCTTTTTCACTGTTTATTCGGAATAACGCCAAGCTTATCAATACCTTAATATGTGCTTCGCTTTCAACTTTTAGTTGTTTGATTAATGCCTCCTCAGTTTCAATGAATCTGTACTGACCTGCAAAATAGATTGCACTTTCTCTGACACCTTCATTAGTAGATTGAATCCCCATCTCAAGATTTTGTAACGCAAATTTGCTATTGGTCATATCAGAAATTTTTTGATTTTGCCCAAAAGAATCTGCAGCCGATAAAACGGAAAGTGATAAAACAAAAACAAAGTATAAATTTGTTGTTTTATGTATTAATGATTTTTTCATTTTAGATCTCCTCTGTTTAATTATTTAAATAAATTACTGAAGAAGTACCATTTTACGTACGATGTTTCCATCATTACCTGCCAACCGATAGATATACATCCCGCTCGATAACCCGGTTGCATTAAAAGTTTCTTTATGGTATCCAGCTTCATATTCTCTATCTGATATTTCTTTTACAAGTTCACCAAGCGTGTTATATATACCCAGTGAATATCTTCCTGTTTTTGGAATTGCAAATTCGATTGTGGTTGTCGGGTTAAATGGATTGGGATAATTTTGAAAAAGTTTAAAGTCAAATAAACTTTGTTCATTTTCATCCATTGCTGTTACAGAGCTATCAATTTTAAGGTTGAACGTACAGAAAACTTTAGCATTCGCAGTATCTGTTGCCGTAATTTTTAAAAATATTGTTCCGGCTGATGTCGGTGTTCCGTTAAAAGTTCTAGTTGAAGAATTAAAACTTAACCATGATGGAAGCGGATTGCCATTACTTAAAGTTGCGGAATAAGTTAAAGTATTATTTCCATCATCATCAATAAATGTTGTGTCAGGAA
Organism: Ignavibacteriaceae bacterium; assembly: GCA_035328465.1. GTDB lineage: Bacteria > Bacteroidota > Ignavibacteria > Ignavibacteriales > Ignavibacteriaceae > JADJEI01. The sequence continues at coordinate 4,858 of DAOLIQ010000077.1, forward strand.
AAGTGTAATTGTAATTATGGCCGACTGAATCAGTTTGATTTGGAATTTTATAGTTTAAATAAGGAATAAAATTTGTGTGGAGCAAGCTATCAATTAAACTATCAATGCGAACCCAATAAACATAAGTGTCAGAATAATCCTGTTTTGTTCCAGTAGTATAAAACAAGTATTTATTATCTGAAGTTACATAGGGTCCCCACATGCTTAGTCCAAAGTTTATATCAGATCCCAGGCTTTTAGGATTCGTCCAGCCGCCATCGGTTTTGTGATAACTGATACTTAATCCAACAGGTTGTGGTTTAGTCGTAATTATAAAAGATTCATCGCGCGAAATATAAAAATCCAGATTATCCCCGGTGGTACTTACGGGTAATCCCAAGCTTATTACAGACGTATCTGTTCCATTAATTTTTAATTTGCACCAATCTGACGCTCCGATAGTTGGGCTTGGAACTGAAGAAATATAATAGTTATAATTATTGGTCACTTGTAAGTAATGTGCTGAGTTAAGCCCGGATAAAATTCTTTGCGGATTACTCCAGCTTGAACCACTTTTAATAGAAATGAATGTCTCATAAACCGAATTACCATTTTGGATATAAGCATTTTGGAAATACATTGTATCACTCTTAACCGATAATGCAGGCGCAAGATAACCAGGGGATAAATTGAAAGGGCCAGTCCAGATGCCACCTGAATAACTAAAGTACTTAATTGTGTCGCCGGTAGCAGGATAATAATTATGCACCACAGAATAATAAATTTCTGTGTTGTCATTAGAAATTGCAATTCTTTCAGCAGCAAATGAGCCTATGCTGACGGGCAGGTTAAATATTTGGGGGATGTTTCCCGGAGGTGTCTGTCCTAAATACAAACTATCTTCTGAAATAACTTGAGCAAATATTGGGAATGAGGAAATGACCAACATTGAAACAATAGATAAAAGCCAATGTGATTTTTTCATAATAATTTTCCTTTCGATAAAATTCATATAAAATGCTGAACTGTTTTTCAGTCATAAATAATTTTGATTAAACTCGATTGAAAAATAATTGTTGAAAAAAGTTGTTGTTAGAAATACCTTGTGAAAAGCACCGGGAGTTTGTGAAATCCACTTATGAATGGTAACAGGAGACTATTTGGAAGGTAAAAGCTCTAATGCAAATTAGATTTATAAATCAAATTAATAATTTAAATACCAATATTTTTTAGTTGTTGAATCCTTTTTCGACTTACTGGTAAAGATTCTCCGCTTTTTAAGATAACACGATATTTACCACCACCATAAGTTTGGATTGCATCTATCTTTTCAAGATCAACAATATATGATTTGTGAATGCGGTTGAAGTTAGAAGGTAATAATGGAATAAGCTGTTTTATTGATTTGTCATAAATAACTGTATGTTCATCCTTCAGATGGAGTTCAGTATAAATGTTCGCAGACCTGAAATAGCTGATCTCTTCAATCGGTATAACTTTTATTTCAAATCCTTTTTTTACAGAAAGATATTTTATTGAATGTCCATCCAAAGCGTGACTCGATTTCAATCTTTGAAAAGCTGCTTTCAATCTTTCAAGATTGTATGGCTTAGGAATAAAATCCAAAACACCATATTCAAATGCTTCAATGGCTCTGCTGATGTTTGCGGAAATAACAATTGTATGCAATGACTGGCTTACTACTTGTTTTAATAAATCAAATCCGTCTTTCGCATTGAGATTCAAATCTAATAATAAAACATCAATTGGTTTTTCTTTTAAATAGAACATTGCACTATCCAATGTAGTTTCGATGTGAATGGAAGTAATTTCTTTAGTAAGAATTTGCTCGACAAGTAATTTTATATCTTCAGCAGTAGGTCTTTCATCTTCAACAATTAAGATTCGCATTAGCTGTTCCTTATTTCAACTATTGATTCCCAGCCTTTATCCGATTTGCTTGATGTAAAATTCCATTTGCCCGGATAACTTTCTTCAAGTCTGCCCTTGATATATTTTGCACCAAAACCAGTTGAACCTTTCGACTCCTCAGGATTAAATTCTCCATCATTGGAAAGAATATATTTTATACAATCCATGTTCTTTATCCTTTGTAATTTAAAAGTTCCGGCAGTTTTATTTTCATATCCGTGGGTTAATCCGTTTTCAACAAGTGTATGAAATATCATTGGCGGTATAGTATCGTGTTCATCAATATCTAAGGTTTCTAATTTATAATCAGCACCTTTACGATAACTCATAATTGTAAGATGTGCCCTGCATAAATCGATTTCCTGAGTGATAGGGATTTGCTTCAAAGCAGAAATTTGATTTATCATTCTAAACTCCTCAGCCAGAGCTTCAATTAGTTTTATTGCTGAATTTGAATCTTTTCTGAGCCAGGCAATTATGGATGTAAGTGTATTTAATACAAAGTGCGGATTAATATTCTTTTTCAGCAATTCATTCTCTAAGCGTGCAGATTTAAGTAGTGCTTCTTTTTCTGCTGTTTCTGTTCTTGCAAACTGCCTTGCTATGGAAAAGCTGGTGCATATAACCATAGTTGTTGCTAATCCCGCAAAAGCAAAATTGAAATAATATGCTGTCCAGGCTGCTATTATTCCAATAAAAATAATTAAGCTCTCTTCCCGCCTTTTATACAGTGCCCACATTGTGATTATGCTGCTTACAATAAGAACAGTTAGAGGCATTATATTAAAAAGATTTCCGATGTTCGTAAAAAATAAGTAGATAAGAAGATTTAGTACTACGATAGCCCAAATAATTTTTTTAGGAAATGAAAAAAGATATATAAAAAAAGCAGGGAATAGAGTAGTAAATAAAAGTGTAATCAACTGATAAATATAATATTGCCAGTACACAAAAGTAGTCCGTGCATCTATGAAAACTGGAGCCAGCATTGTGGTTGAATCCAATATTACAATTAAACAAATTATGCTAAATAATAAATGCACAATTTTTCGTTTTCTTGTGATATAAAGAAAAAGATTAAAAAGAAATGGAATAAATAAAATGCCTGTTATAAAAAATGCCTGATAATATAATTTTGCTATTCTCTGTAATAAAGAATCATACTTCCCAATAACTATATCTCCAAAGAACCATTTCCACGAAGAGTAATTGTTATGATTTGATATTCGAAAAATAAGAGTATGTTCACCACGCGTTACAAGGTTAGGTGGTAGTGCTATATTAAAATCAAATGCGCCCGCTTTTTCATAATCGTTAGTAATTCCAATTATTCCATTTTGTGCGAGTTTCATTCCATCCCAATAGATTTCATATGCAGTTACAAAATTTATTGGAAAGAGTCCTAATATTTCTTTGCCGCTTACTGAATCTTTAATAACAATTTTAGTTTTTATAATCCAGTTGCCATCAGTGTATCTAGTATCATCTAATGTAGGCTGAAATAATTGCCACAAAGTATCCGGTAAGTTTGGAATGGTAAGTTTGGGATCAGAATCTTTTACTATTTGCCAATAATCTAAGTGGATAGATTTCTTGAAAGTTGAGATAATGTTAGGCGGGGGTTCAGTTGCTGTAATTTTAACATTTATTACCGCAAGAAGAATAATATTAAAATAAAAAACAGCCAAGAGATTTATTTTTTTCACAATACTTTATTTAGTAATTGCAGAAAAAGAAATTTAATTACAGTGCAAAATAAGGAACAAGTTTTAATTGAGAATAAGAATATTCTGGAATGTCAATGAAAATCTTGATATGGTTCGTATTATAGACTCTCAATAATACTAATATAAAATATCTGTCATTATACCATTCAGTCATTATACTATTTCGAAAATCGATTTACTTGAAGAGTAGTTTTTCAAGTATCATCAAAGCATCGCTATCAATTACTATAATTTTCATGGATTACAGGTTAAAATTGTTAAAATTATTTAGAATCATTTAGCGGAATTCAAGGCATAGCTTAAAGATTTTTTTAAGAATGCTAACTCACGAGTAATATAATTTAATTTCACTTTGAATTTATTATTAATTAAGTTTTGATTGTACTTGAAAAAAGTTTTGTAATAACTAACTATTCAATAATAAACAAGGGAGAATCAAAATGAGTAAGCTATTACTTGTTCTAATGTTAGTATGCGCTTCATTAATTTATTTTTCTTGCGATACTGCGGAAACACCTGCAGACCAGAATACCGATATTCCTGCAGACCCATCCGGTGTAACAGTTCCAACACCTGTCCATAACAACGTTTTACCATCTGCTTCTTTTACTTCTGACGGCAATAGAGTAAAATTGAATCTAACAGGATTAATTGACCCTACTTCAAATCAACCTATAACATTATTTTACGATGCAAGCAATCCCGCTGCTTCAAATATATTTGTTGAAGAGGATGGTGTTGTTCAAGGGTTAAAAGTTTCTAAGGTCAGTACCGGAAACGTATTAACTGCTGACATTGTTTTTTGCGTTGATAATTCCGGCAGCATGGGGGAGGAAGCTGATTCAGTAGCTGCAAGTATTATTCAGTTCGCAACTTTCCTGCAATCTAGCGGGCTTGATGTCAAGTTTGCTGTTGTTGGTTTTGGTTATGGCGATGTTGACGGCGGTATAAATTTTACTGACGCTGCTTCTATCAGTAATTATTTAAATAGATATACCGGCACGGACAGGACAATTGGATTCTCAGGATCGGATAGTGCTGCTATTGAAAACCGGGCATATAGTTTTGGTTACGCTACTGATGAAAATGATGTTATCGCTTCAATATTTGCTGACTCTGTTTATAGCTGGAGAGCTGGGGCTCAGAGAGTTTTCATCAACTTTACTGACGAACCAACACAATCTGATGGAGCAGTGTGGAATAATGCAATGGGCTGTGATTTATTAAGTGGTAAGGCTACTGTTCACACAGTTTTTAGCGGCGATACTACCTATTATAACAATTCCTATTGGGATGAATATAATGAAGAACCGGCAGCTCTTTCCAGATGTACTGGTGGAACGGTCAAATATATTCCTGAAAATGCTTTAGGTTTAAATTTATCAGATTTGCCCGTTGCAGGTGCACTTGCAAACAGTTATTTGGTCGAATTTGTAACTGCAAACACTGGAGTTTCTCACACTGTTAAAATTACTATTTTCACTTCAACGGCAGATGGATCACAAACATTTACTGTAACATATTAACTTTTCAGACATCTTTGATAAGCCAATCACTGAGAGGTGATTGGCTTTTTTTATTCTCATACATTCTTCGTGTTGATTTTTGCTTTTAAGGGTTTCAGTAACTGAAGTTATGTAATACCCAAAACGATGATCGTGATTCGCGCTAAAGCGGGTATCCACTTCTGTAAATTAATCGAAATATGGATTCCTGTTTACATGGAATGACAATTTGAATCATTAAACTTCATTTAGCCTATCTTCAGTAATAAAATATTTCTTTAAATAAAAAAAGCTTCCGTAATAGGAAGCTTATTTGCGGAGAGGGAGGGATTCGAACCCTCGGTACCGGTTTACCCAGTACGGCGGTTTAGCAAACCGCTACCTTAAGCCACTCGGCCACCTCTCCAAAAAATAATCAGTATTTCAAAAACTCAGACTAAGTAAATTGAGTCCCAGTGGGACTATCTTAAGCCACTCGGTCATTTCTCTAATAGAATAAAATATATTAAGCTTAGATTACATTATGTATATAGCTTAATATTTAGGCTGAAAAATTTTGTGTGCAAAGATAATATTTCCAGTTGAATATTAAAAACTTTGTCAATTCTCCTTTACCTTTTTATAGATTAATACAATGAGGAACACTGCGAAAGCGAGCACCACCGCCATGGGTCCGCTGGAGAAATCATATTTAAAAGCTAAGAATAAGGCTATTGGCGGTAGTAAAGCTCCGATTATTACAGCTATCAGAAAAACTTTTAACACACTTTTGCCGATCATTATTCCGATGGCTGAAGGAATAATTAAATAAGCAAATGTAAATACATCACCAACATATCTTGTTGTGAGTGAAATTCCTGTTCCGACTACAATGTAAAAAAGCAGCAGCCACAGTTTTGAATTTATTCCATAAGCCGAAGATGATTCTGCATCAAACACTACAAACTTTAGCTGCTTTTGAAACAATGTGAAAAACGTAATGACAAAAAACGTAATCGCAAACAGTGAATAAAACTCACGAGAACCAATAAATAAAATATCGCCCTTCATTATTGATTCTATCTCAGAAAGTTCTGCAACAGGACTTTTTTGTATTATCATTATTCGCGCTGCAATTGCTGCCACAAAAATAATTCCCAATAGTCCGTCTTGAGTTAAATATTTTTGTCTGTGTGTCTGCGAAAATATTATAACTACCAAGAGTGAAAATAGAAGTGAAAAGAACGCCGGTTCAAAATGATGGAGAAATGAATCTTCGGTGATTACAATATTGAAAAGAGATGAAATCATTGCTTCAATATTTATTAAATGAAGAAATGAAAATGCTACTCCTGCAATTGCAACTTGAGTTAATGATGCGCCGAGAAAAACAACTCTCTGCGAAACAACAAACACTCCGAGAAATCCGCATATAATTCCTGCAAGAATACTTCCAAGAATTGCATAGGGAAAAATTTCTATTAGCTGTTGAATTATTTCCAATTTAATTCCTGTGCTTTAATGTGATAATAAATTCGTCGTTCAATTTTGTTACTGAAAATGAAGAAGAATAAGCTTTCATTAAATTTTCTTCCGAAAGGATTTCTTCTATTCTCCCAAACTGAAAAAAGTTTTTTTCAATCAGGATTATTTTTTTTACATAATTTGCTACATCCGTAAGCAAATGGCTTACAAGCAGGATGGTAAGGTTTTGTATTTCATGAAGCTCAGAAATTAATTCGAGTAAGCCGTAATGGGAGGGTGTATCCATCCCATTTGTTGGTTCATCAAGAATTAAAATAACCGGCTCGACAGCCAAAGCCCGTGCAATCAAAGTCCTCTGTCTCTGCCCGCCAGATAAACTGTTGTACTGTAAATTTTTTAAATCGGCTATTCCAACTTTTTCTAAACTTGATAAAACGATTTCACTGTCAATTTTCTTTGGAGAAGAAAAAGTCGGCAGCAAAGAATATCTTCCCATCATCACCACATCAAAAACAGTGTAGGGAAGAAGCGGCTGCACTACGTCCCTTTGCGGAACATAACCGAATCTCAGCTCATCCTTTATTATTGATCCGGACAGCGGTTTAATGCTTCCTAAAAGAGTTTTTAGAAAAGTAGTTTTGCCCGCACCGTTTGGTCCTACCAGCCCGATAAAATCATTCTGATAAATTGAGATCGAAATATTTTGTGCAATGGTTCTTTTTCCATAACCAATTGATACTTCAGTAAACTTTATTATTTCTTTTTCCATCTGATTATTTCCCTTTGTGCCTTTGTGTCTTAGTGGCTTAATTAATTGTTTTTCTCTTGACACAAAGGTTCAAAGACACAAAGAATTCACTAAGTGATTATTATTATTTAGTAACTTGGTTAATTATGTAATCCATCATTTTTATGTATGTATCTACCCCTTCCATTCCATAAACATTTACCGGAACTTTTATTACTTTCGCACCGGTTTTTTCAGCTATTTGATTTGGGGCATTATCACTGTAAAAGTTTTCCATTACGATTTTTGTGATTTTATTTTTCTTTACAAGATTGATAACATCAGCATTGTGCGATGGTGTTGGTGTTATGCCGGGCTTTGGTTCAACATAACCTGCAATCTTAATCCCAAATCTATCCGCAAAGTAAATCCAGCTTGCATGAAAAAACACAATCGGTCTATCTTTCAAACCAGACATTTTATTTTTCCATTCAGAAATTTTACTATCCAATTTCTTTGAATAAGCTTCATAGTTCTTTTTATAAAAAGATGAATTTTCAGAATCCTTATTTGAAAGTGCTTCGTAAATTTCCTTTGCCATCACTTTTATATTTTCGGGATCAAGCCAGTAATGCGGGTTGCCGTAAGGATGTATATCACCCTGACTTGCATCCACCTTGCCAGTCGGGACTTCTTTTTTTGAAATATCAATTGATAGATCAATCACTTCCAATTTTGAATTTCGTGAGCCATCAATTAACTGCTGTGCCCACATTTCCAATCCCAAGCCAATCTTCATCAGAATATCTGCTTTACGAAGCTTCATCATATAACTTGGTTTTATTTCGAGGAAGTGAGGATCCTGATCACCCCGGCAGAGATAGTCAACTTCTACTTTATCTTTGCCAATTTCTTTTACAATATCATAAATAGTCGATGTTGTAGTTACTACATTAACTTGCGCAAATGTAATATTAAATATGAAGAACAGTGCTAATAAAATTATTTTTTTCATTTTAATTTCCTTTTCAATTTTTAGAATGGATGTGCTTTGTGCGGTCCGAGAGAAAATATCATTTGGAGTTTTATAGTGGTTTCAGAATCTCTTGAATTACCACCAGCATAATTAAAGAATAAATTCTCTGCACCTAATCTAAAAGCGAGAGTTTCCTCAACAGGATAAAATCCAAACCACGCAGAAATAGCCTGAGTTTTATTTTTATCATCATTACTCAAAGCTGCATAGCCAGGCTCATCTCCAATAATTCCATAAGTGAAATCATATTTTACCCCGACACTGAATTGCTTTTCAAATTGATAATCTATGTAAACGAAAGCTCCAAATGTATTTATTCTATTTTGAGAGTAAGAGATTTCATCAGCCGATCTTAAAACGTCCCTGCTGTTTAATAGTGCCTCACCCTGCATTACAAATGATGAGTAAGCATCAGCCCGGTATTTATATTTAAAGTCCAATCCGGTGTAAGTGTAATAAAGAGCTTTGCGAGAATCTGAAGTTAAATAATCATAAGAATGAACTCCGTATGAACCGCTTAAACCAAGCTCAAGATCGCTGTAATCATCCAATTGAAAGAAATTACTCCACCTTCCGACAATGACCGGATTATTTCCCCGCAGATCATAAAAGGTAGAAGGATCATCTGGATTAGCAGCAACCGTTTTTGCAATTGCATCACCTTTGAATACTCCTAAATCAATTGATGAGTAAAAGTTCTCGAAGGGGAGTGCATAACTTAAATCAATTCCAATATCGTTAAATCCTTCTGCACCGAAATAGATTTGATGAAACAAAGGTCTTTCTAAAAATGCCCATGCATGCGGATGAATTGTATTTATCTTTCCAAAGCCGACTAAATATTTACCCGCTTTTACTTGTAAATCTAACGGCAGCCCACGAAGTATTTGAGCGTATAATTCCTCAACTGCAAATTCACCCTCTTCGTAAGCGATGTTAGCTGTTGCTCTTGAATATGGGTTAAGATAACCATCAATAAACATTTCCATTGAAGGAGTTTCAAAATTTAATTTGCCGTACTCAGGTGTATCTTTTATAAAATTTGAAAATGTATTAAACGTTCCGATTAAACTTATATCGGGATTTGTGTTTGACTGCGCCTTCAATACAGTTGAAGCTGAAAGAACAATAAAGAAAAAAAATATTTTTCTCATAAAGAGTCTCCAATAAATTTATTTAAAACTGATTAACTATTGTGGAGCTGATTCCACATCAGTAAAGATTTGAATATATTTAGGAGAAGGAGGGAGGTCCGCGAAGAGGATTTACTAAATTGTAAAAATTATAAGCTAGAACTTCATTTGAATTTAGTAAAGCAGGAATTGAGAAATATTTAATACGAAGCTGTTTATCTGTTGAATAATCTAAATTAAAAATACTGCTGCTGAATTCTGCAAGTTGACAAAATGTAGTGCCGCTTAATATTATATCTGTGCTGCTTTTTTGAGGCAGTTCATTTTTATAAGTGTTTTCAGCTAATAGGCTGATATGATGAAAATGAAAAATGTTTACCGCTAAGAATAAAAAGTAAACAAACAAAAATGTTCTGCCAATTCCACAACGATATTTGGATAATAGAATCATTACTAAACAAACATAATTTATTTCGATAACTTAGGCAAGTTACAAATGCAGCACAGATGGCATTATCATCTGCAATTTTAATAAAAGAATACTAATTACTGCCAGTTTTTACTTGCTATTGGAAGTAATAGGATTTTATTAATCCAGTCACTTAATTAATAATTTCTCAACGGGATTAATCCCGTTGAGAATATTCAAACATAAAAAGTACTTACCGTTTGAACGGTTTCTATTAGTCGGCGATTAAGAGGAGGAAATAATTTATTTGAACTTATTTTTATTTCGATTTGTAATACAAATCAGGTCTCATCATCCCGCTGTGGTGCTCAAACTTCATTGTTATCGCCATAGCTCTTCTCCATAGATTTCCCCCTTCCTCGCCTAACAATTTATCTTGTTCTTCGCTGAATGTTGCCCAGTCTATCTGACTTTTAGCAGGCTGAACAAACAACACCATCGGCATATCAGTTCCAATACCGCCGATATAAACACGGTAGCCTTGTTCTATATTCTTCGATGAATAAAGAGCCTGATATTCTTTTAAGATTTGAATCATTTCAGCTTCTTTACCAGGCATCGGATATACATAATCTAAATGTCTGAAGTTTGCTCCTTCCTCCGGGTTCAATCCATATTTTGCTTTATAAGATAAATCATTCCTCAAAGTCAGCAGGAAGTTTTTATGTGAAGCATAACATCCGTCAAATCCGCTCATAACTTGAGTGAATTTATCCTTACCGACTTTCTCCATCATATTACTTCTCAT
>DAOLIQ010000078.1:0-15577 GCA_035328465.1 Ignavibacteriaceae bacterium
CAATTAAATAAAAAATGTTGTTTTGATTAATTACCACAAATCTCAGCTAATTTTCTAAAGCATATTACTAATAGAAATTCAGAAAGTCAATAACACGAATGTGGTATTTATAAAGATGACACCCCAATGGGTGGGATGTCATCATATAAAGAAAGAAGGAATAATTATTTCACAAGTATTCTTAATGAAATTACTATTGTAATAATTCCTTTACTTTGTCAGCAGCATCTTTTTCGATGTTGCAAACGCACCTGCTTTTATCTGATAGACATAAACTCCGCTGGCTAATGATGAAGCATCAAATTCAACTTCAAACTTGCCGGCAGGTTTTATTTCGTTAACAAGTGTTGCCACTTCCCTTCCGAGTATATCAATTACTTTTATTGTCACAAGTTCCTTTTGCGGCAGCGAGTAAGAGATAACTGTGCTCGGATTAAAAGGGTTGGGGTAGTTCTGCTCAAGAGCAAATTTAACAGGAGCAGAAACTTCAATTTCAACCTGATTTGAGTATTCAAATGTTCCGTTGAAATCAACTTGTTTCAGTCTGTAGGTATGTTTGCCTTGACTAAGTTTTGAATCTGTATAAGAATAATTACGAGGTTCGGTTGTTGTACCGAAACCTGGCACATATCCTACCTTTACAAATTTTCCGTCAATCATTCTTTCAACATCAAAGCCTTTGTTATTAGTCTCAGTCGCAGTTGTCCAGTTAAGAACAACTTCACCCAAAGAATTTGAGTTGGCAGTAAATGAAGTTAATTCAACCGGTACTGCAAGAAGATCAGTTAATTTAAAGTCATCAACATAATATCTGCTTTGACCGGATGAAAGCAAGCCATAACCATAAAGATCAACCCCGCCCAATTGATTTAATCCGCCGGAGTTTGGAATACCCGGACTCCATTGCCATGTATGAACAGAAACACCGTTAACTTTATATTCCGCCTGATCAATATCTAAATCAACAATAAGTTCATTCGAGAACCAGGTATTGAATGGATAACTGAATGTTGCCGCTTGTGGATTCTGTTCAGCAGAAATGTATCCTGCACCGCCATCAAAGTAGGCTTCAAATCCCCAAACACTATTTGCTCCATCAAAATGCTGGAGGCAATTCCAGTAAGCATCAAACCCGGATTGAACATACATCTGAAAACTTACACTGAATTTTCCTGTTGTGTAATCAGGGATTGCATATACTAAATCGTTGTCATCAACGATTACTGCAGAATTAGGTGCGCTGAATTTTTGTGTTGTAGAAACAAAGGCATCAGTAACAGGATCGCAAGGAGTAAAATTCCATGTAGTCCAATCAACCGGATTCTGACACGCTACCTGCTGACCTGCAGTGTAGGTATCAAAATTATCTTCGAAAGATAAATTAATATTCGGATCGCTCTCTGTTTGGAAACTCCAAAATGGACCGGTGGTAGTGCAAGTAGCTCCGTTCTCTACAACCTGCCAGTAATAAGTTGTACTGTATTCCAATGTGTCGGGGATAGTCCAGTTAGTTGAAAGGGAACCACTTTGAACAAGCGGCAGATTACCCGGGTTTGTTCCAAAATATAAATCATTATTTAAAGCATTAGCTCCGTTAGTCCAGCTAATCTCAGCAAGATTTACAGAAACATCTGAAGAACCATTCGCCGGAACGGGATTGGTAGGGGGATCAACCTCACAGCCCGGTCCGAATGAAACTTCCGCAACCCATGCCTGATAAATACCTGTCTTATCATCTGCCCAGTAAGGATAGAGCTTTCCGTTAGTTTCGGTGATACCAATGTAATCACCTTGATATCCGCCGGCAAGCCCGGGAATAGATTTTGGTTTGAAATGATGGTCTGATACTTCAAATTCAGTCCAGCTGTCACCGCCATCTACTGAGCGTGCAACGTAAACTGAAGCAGAATCATTTGTAAGATTTCTTGCATCGTAATAAACGACATTAACACTTCCGTCTCTACCTACAACTAATGCCGGCATATATTGCTCAGCTCCGTTGTTTGGAGCATCTTGATTAACACGAATACCTGCTGACCAGGTTGTACCGCCGTCAGTAGATCTGTGCATAATTATATCAGGGTCGCTTCCTGCCGGTGCAAGATTTTTTTCTGCGTGAACAACATAAATCCAGCCGCTTCGGATTCCGCTGGTTGTATCAACTCCCATCCATGGAAAATCATTTACTCTTATACTCGTATTAAAAAGAAATCCCCTAATACCATTACAATCGTATATATTATTATTTACAGACCATGTAACTCCGCCATCAGTTGACTTACCAAATCCCATCTGATCGCCGGTAAAATTCCCGGAACTAATTGGGTTTTGCCATACCATATATACTTCACCATTCGGACCGATAGCACCATTCACGCCCTGTGAATAATGTCCGCTGGGAGGGGTATTAATATTTTGTGCAGAACTCCAGCTTACCCCGCCGTTTGTTGAATATGAAATTGCAATCGGAGGAGAAGCTGCAGTAAATCTTGACCAGCTCGCATATACTCTTCCATTGAAAGGACTGCCAGGTCTGTTATCAACAACCGTATGATTTTTATCCTGACCACCTGTGATTATTGTAGTAACACTGCTCCATGAAGTACCGCCATTGGTCGAATAAGCTGCTTTTAATCCGTTAAATCCGCCATCAAGAAAGGTCATATAAAATCTGCCGTCCGGTCCAATCGCAGGTGCAGGGTCACCTCCATGACCGGTGACAGGTGTTGTTTTACATGTATCGCTTCCATGCCACGTTGCACCGCCGTCGGTAGTAACATAAACACCTTCAGAAATAAAGAATGGACTAATACGAACCGCATTAGAAGAGGCGAACATTGTGTTCTCGTCAAGGGGGGATCTTTGAATAGGAACTTCACTCTGAGTGAAATTACTTGGATGTACCCTCGTACTTATACCGACAGTAACTGAACCGAATGGCGTATCAAATACTCTCGGTGATTTATTTGGATGAATATATTTCAGATGTGTAATTGGAATCTGAAAATATTCGCCCGTTGGTTGTATTTGTGTACTCCACATTCTTGGATCAGTAAACTGACCAAAAGAAATAGGAGAAACTACCAACAGAGTGAACAGAACAAAAAGAACTTTATGAAATCTTGATTTCATCTGTGCTCCTGAATTGTAAGTTAATTATTAGGTTGATTAATAGAAAAGTAACAGAAGGCAATGATCGGGGAATTATTCATCCTTTTGTTACGAACTTCAATGAGTTAAAATAAATAAAACAACTTATTACTTTCTAATTAAATTTTTCTAATTATTAGATTATTCCCTTAAATAATTTCTCAAATAGTTTAAAATGCTAAGTGTTTTTTCCATTTGATTAAGTGACAAAATGTAATTGATTGATAAGGAATGAGTGACTTAATTAATATTTGGCGGTTGACCTAGTGTCCGCTAAGTGAAGGATCATATCAGTATTCTCACTTCAATTTTGGGATTCTGATCCTGAATGTTATAGTTACGGCATAACGTAAATTATTTCTGCGTAATGTAAATCACTCAATTAAGAAAACTATTATCACTATCTTTACACAACGATTTTAAAACGATTTACCACACTCTATGTTTCAAAAAAACTTTACATCCTTAAAACCCAACTGGGATACTCTAGTTGCGAAATATCAAATCTCTAATAAGTGGAAAAGTATCTGGCAGTTGATCAACTCAATTGCTTCATACATTATTATCTGGTACTTGATGTACTTAACATTAGATATCAGTTATTGGTTAACACTCCTGCTTTCACTTCCCGCTGCAGGATTTGTAATCCGTATATTCATCATTCAACACGATTGCGGGCACGGTTCGTTTTTTGAGTCAAGAAAAGCCAACGATTCCTGGGGAAAGATCTGCAGCATCTTTACTCTGACACCTTATTACTACTGGCGGAAGAAACACGCGATTCATCATGCAAGCGCAGGCAAACTTGGGCAGCGAGGCATAGGCGATATTTACACAATGACTGTTGATGAATTTCTTCAGCAGTCACGCTGGGGTAGAATAAAATACCGGCTTTACCGCAACCCGATAATTTTATTCGTAGTTATTCCCGTTATTCTTTTTATGATTCTTTACCGGTTCCCCCTCCCGCCAACAAAAGGATTAAACAAACTTCATCCGGGTGTTTACCTTACAAGCCTGGTGCTTCTATTGTTAACAGCAGGATTAGTCTGGCTGATAGGAATAAAAGCATTTGTACTTATACAATTACCGATTACTTTTATTGCGTCATCAACCGGCACGTGGTTATTTTATGTTCAGCATCAGTTTGAAGATGCTTACTGGACAAAAGATAATTCGTGGGATTACGAACTTGCCGCTTTGCAGGGAAGTTCATATTACAAATTACCTAAAGTACTTCAATGGTTTACAGGCAATATAGGATTCCATCACATCCACCACCTTAGTCCGAAGATACCGAACTATATGCTTGAGAAATGTCATAAAGAAAATCCTATATTTCAGAAAGGTGTTACATTAACACTTCGCTCAAGCCTGCGTAGTATTTTTCTAAAACTGTGGGATGAAAAACAAAAGAAGCTGATCAGCTTTAATTACTTCAAACGTCAGAGAGTAGGGATGTGAAAAAGTTTGCAGTGTTAAAGATGAGTGCCGTTGGGCTTTAGTTCACAGGCAGTCTGCCCCGTTTTGCGTAGGCATCTGAGTTCTTGGCGGATTAAGTAAATTCTATTTTAACAATAACATCTTCTTTGTTTGCACCAGCCCATCGTATTGCATTTGATATATTAAAAGACCGCTTGAGTAATTGTTCCCATCAAATTTAATTTCATACTTACCCCCGCTTGAAAAACTCAGATCTTTTTCTTCAATCACTTCACCGAGCAAATCATAAATCCTTAAAGTTACATTTCCTGCTTTAGGTATTTCGAAAATAATTTTTGTATTTGGATTAAATGGATTTGGGTAGTTTTGAAAAAGTTGATAACTGCCGGGTGTGATTTTAATTTCTTCTGCGCTTGTTATAATTCTTTTTCCGTATTCTACTCCATTAATCCTGCCATATACCATAAATGTTGACCCACAACTGAATTCGCACGAGGAGCTCGAATAGTATCCAAATCCTTTTGCTAATCTATACTCTACCTCCGGTATGTTAGATTGGTCAAAATAAATTTTTACTTGTGTTTGTATTCCAAATAATGTATCACTCTCTATCGAGTTACATATTGTTCGAAAATAACCAAAACTTGTAAACCCTTCTCTCGATGAATTGATAGTATCGCCAGGCTGGGCAAATAGGCTGTCTATTTTAAATTCATTATTGGTAAAAGAAGAATCATTTATATATCGGTAAACACATCCGTTTGAGGAATCAATTCGTTCATATTTATAATAAATGTAATTGTTTGGATAAATATCTTGAAACAATAAAACTTTATAAGTTTCGTTATTATCAAGTAAAGTGTCTCCTTTTACTTCAACAGAATAAGCAGATGAGTCAGGGGGATACGGCATTTGCTGAGTAACATTTTTGTATTCCCAGTAATTTCCAAATTGTAATGGATAGTAGTTTAATAAATCTATGAGTGAGTCTGCTTGCGAATACATAAATGAAGGGGACAAAAATAAAATCATTATAAATTTTTTCATCTTTCACTACTCCGATTGTTTTACCTAAGAGTGCGCCATCCCGTTTTTAAAGTGGAAAGACTTCCATTTCATTTTTACTATAATAAAAATATTCATTTATTTTCAAAAAATTCAACTCCCAATATTACGAATCTTTTATCCTCTAAAAATCGGGTTTACGAAAAGTCAACCTTTATGATATTATTAGGCTGTCACTTTTAAATATTTTATTGTTCAGTATTCAATGAACATTTTCAGGAAAATATTTTCCCCTTAATTCTCTATATGATTTTGACGGCTCATGCTCCGATGTAAATCGGGATACTTTTTTAAGCGGTTTGGTCACCGACATTAATTATTTTATCAAACACTTCCTGAGTTTTCTTGGATTGAAAACCAACTTGTCTGTAAAACTTTCTCGTCCCCTCACGTAAAACATTTGTTCGGACACGAATATGATTATATCCCTTTTCTCGAGCCCAACTTTCGGCCATAGTAACAAGTCGAGTTCCGATTCCCCTGCCGTGATATGACTCAGCAACAACAAGCCCACAAATTTCAACAAACGGATTGCTTTCCAACGATTGAATAATTGCAACATGAATCCAACCCACAATTGAATCGAGTTCAGCAACATAAATACCATTGTCGGATTTAACTGATAATTTGTCCAACCGATCCCCAATCTGTAGCGATGAAGCAGGATAACCGAGTTCTCCGGAAAGAGCGGCAAGCGAAGCAGCATCGGACTTAATCGCTTTACGAATAGTTAGTCTTTGATTCATTTGCATAAAATTTCTTTAGGCTGCCTAACAACGTCTTACACCGATAGTATCGGGACAAGTTATTAAAACACAACACTGCCACATTAATTATTTTTTTTAATCCCGTTTTTAGCGGGAGTGATTTCCATTTCATTTAGTTTACAAACTTATCACAGACAAAAGAGCGACAAATAAAATATTTACAAAAACAGGCAAAACGATTTGGGCTTACTCTTTCTCCACTAATTGAATGATGTCATTAGCAGGTGCTGGTTAGCTGTATTTTTTAAACAACTTTTCTTGCAATTCAAAAAATAATTCTGAAGAATCGCCTCTGTGAATCATTCGATGGCAGTTTGAACAAACCAATTTTAGATTATCAATAGAAGTAAATTCATTTTCATCATATTCAGAAATTGGTTTCAAATGATGAACTTCAATAAAGCCTTTTCCAAGTGTTCCATATTTTTCCACAAAAGAAAAATTACATACTTCACAAAAGATGGAACCATTTTGCTTAATAAATATTTCAATAGCCTTCTTTTTGATTTTTAGATCGCGCTCTCTTACTTTATGAACTCTTAGACTAATGCGACCTTCTTTAGTTTTAATTTGTTCTTCGTCTTCTTCAACAATATTTGGATTAAGACCATTCCAATATTGTTCAACCAATAAACTTTGTGTTTCATTTAGAAGAAAATTAGAACCAACTCGAGTTTTTATTAATTGAGACTGAGATAAAGTTGGGTCCTGAGCAAAAACTTCGGAAGTTATCATCCCTTCATCTGGACTCAACCGTATTTCTTTTAGTTTTATACCAGCCTTTATTTGTGAAGCTTCGCTAAAATCTTCTTTCCATAATTCATCATAAAGAAATAGTTTGTTTTTTACTTCTCCTCTTGGTTTACTTTCTTCATTCACAACACCAAAAGCTACAATTCCAGAAATTGCATTGTTAGATCCTTTTGCCCGCCAGATATAAACTAAATCACCAACTTTGATTTCATTTTGATGTTTTGGTTGTGTAACACTCCAATAAATATCTTTAGTCTTGGTAAGGTATTCATCAATATTGAATTTATCAGGATTACCTTGAAATATCCAAGTATTCATAAATTTCTCCGAATACAGCTAACGACTTTGTGCCTAAGCTGCTGCCAAGAACAAGGATGCAGTATAAAGCACAAATGATTAGAACAAAAAATTAGTTAATTAAATTGTAAAGCTGAGAACAATAAACTTAAATAACTGTGAACAATTAAAAATATTAAAAGTGCCAAACAAAAAAGGCGGTCGGCGTTGAGGCGCTTGTTATACGCAAATTAGAATGGTGATTTAAAGCTCCATATATTTATTTTACCTGATCTATCAGAAGCAAAAAATATATTTCCATCAGGTGACCAAACAGGAGAAAAATCTGAACCTTTATGATTTGTTACTTGAATAAGATCACCATTACTTAAATTTATAGCCCATAAATCGTAACCATCTGTTACTGATGTTTGATCAAACAAAGTGCTTTTATAGGTAGCAAATAATATTTTATCTTCATTTGGGCTTATGCAATAAGTACCAACTCCCCAATCCTCTCCAGATGTTAATTGAGTGTCATTATTACCATCTATGTCAATTTTCCATAATTGATAGAAATTATTTTTATCAGCTTTTTTATAGTAAAAAGATTTACCTGATTTTGAAAACCTACCTAATAAACCCTTGCATATTTGAGTATTTTGCCCATTTATCATATTTTTTGTCCATAAATACCAATTATTATCAATACTAGAATATTGTGAATAAAGGATTAAATCATCATTTGGAGACCAATTGGGGAATATTTCATCATCAAGATTAGATGTAACTTGTGTTTTTGCGTATCCAATATCCGTGTTCATATAATAAATATCAAAATTACCATTTATATTAGAAGCAAAACAAAATCTTTTACCATCACTTGAAAAACATGGGTACAATTCTGAGGCTTTATGTTCAGTTTTCTTAATATCACTTTTAGAAGTAACGTTATTTCTTAAATATATATTTGGATCACCATCTCTCTCAGAAACAAATAAAATCTTCGTTCCATCAGAGCTGATTGCTGGATCGTAATTATCTCCTTCACCTTCTGTAATAGCAGTTAAATTTTTAAATATTTCACCTTCACTAACTATTGGTCCAACCGTGCAAGAAATAAGAGTAATTGAGAATAGAAAGATCACTGGATAGAACTTTTTCATTTTATACCTCATTTGTTTTTAATTTAGTAATTTTTTTTACACCTAACGCCGTGTTATCCCGCAGCACGGGACAAGTTGTTAAAATGCAACACTGCCGTATAAATTATTTTTTTTAATCCCGCATTTAGCGGGGAAAGACTGCCATTTCATTTTTACTTTAGTTAAATGATTAATTTATTATTTAAAACTTTTACGGCACTTTTCTAAATTCGGTTTGCTTTCCATTGCTAAGTCTCCTTTTTGGTTATTAAATGTTTCCAAATTGGAGATCTTAAAATAACTACAACTTATATTTTAAACATACGTACTTGCCGATAAGCAGCGCCCCTGAACAAGAATGCCGCATAAAACACAACTGCCGAAAATTTAGCAAACTGTGCTTAACTTTAATCGCAAGTGCAGTTTGCAACAATGTTATTTAATACAACTACCTTAAACAAGTTAGCCGAAACGGAATAACTAACTTTTAAATCTCTAAAATGCCAAATGCGAAAACGGCGTCCGTTTGATTGGCGGGTTATATGCAATTTTTCATATTTATTGAATACCAATTTGTTTTAACCCTTGTAATGCTAAATTATTATTCTTATCGAAGTAAAGTATAAATGAATAGATTGATTTAGCTTCTTCATAGTTTCTTCTGCTTAATCTCTTATCAGAAATTTTTAATAACTCTGCAATAATATCATCCTTTGAAGATATTCTAATACCTTGTTGAGCCAATATCTTTTTTGACTCAGCGTCATTTAAGTATGCTGCTTTTAATAAGTATTCATGGGATCTTTCAATAGTTTCTGCTAAATGACCAATCGGATAATCCATCAAATTATTCCGAATAGTTGAAATATCTTGACCATATGATACTGCTAAATCAAAATAGTTATCAACAAAATCAGGATGAGCACTAATACCTTTCTTATAGGTTGAGATTGCTTTTTCTTTTTGTCCTAAATTATCATATAGTTGGCCAAGAACAAGAAATGCTTCGCCTCTCGCATCTTGCATTTGTATTGCTCGATTCAGCATTGTTATAGCTTCGCTATTTCTGCCACTTTGAGAAAGTTTAGTGGCTTCATCAAATGTTTTATCAAATTCTGAAGTTTTTCGAGAGAATATACTCATCATTTACCTCTAAAATTAATTTTTGAATTTAGTTTTAAGTCTGACGAGATGCAGCCATTAACCTTAGCATATGTTCAGAGAAAATGCCTACAAATTTATTTATGTTTTCTACCGATAAAGTTGCTTCAAATGTTTTATTTGAACTCATATCATAATCTTCAAACTTTATATGACTTATGCTTTTATTGTCATCACTAAAAGCAACAAAATGATAATGAGATATCGCATTTCTTAAATGACGGACTACATTCTTCACATTCTTGATTTCTTCTTTTTTTATAAATATTATATGTTCTGGTGAGATTCCCCAATCCTTTTCACTTATAATTGTTTCTGGTTGATGCTCATACCAATATTGTTGAGGAAGAATTAATAAACCTACGAAGCAATTGAGAAGTAAAGTTACTTCGTATTTTTCCTTTTCCTTGATAGTTTCATATTGTTTGATGATTTTTTTTGTTCTCTCAATAAAATCATATTCTTGTTGAAGATAGATACTCATAAAACATTCCTTTAATTATTAATCAAAACCATCGAACCATTTAAATGTTCGGCAGCGTTTATGATTATTATGTGCAACCGCGCCGATTGTTGAGACTTGTCTTTTTACAATCCGTGTCAACTTTGATGCAAATTCAAAATCTTCCATATCATTTTCTATAATATAGTCTTCGTCATCAATTGGGATTGCCAAATAATATATGAAAAGATATTTATTCTCGTTGTAAAGATTTAGTATATAATCTAAGTCAAAACCCAAACTTGATGTTTTCCCCATATTGGCTGCATTGCCAAAGATTGATTTTTTTGCATCATCAAAAAACTGTTCTGTTATTAAATTATAACCAGCATAAAAGTCTCTTATAGAAAAATGTCTGTGAACTTCCGAATAGATAATATTCATATATTTATCGCAATTATCATTAGGCGGATTTCTTTCTATAAATTCAACAGAAGTTTGAGAAGCAGAAGTATTATTTGAGCTAATATCTTTACAGTAATAATTTATAGCAATTTTGGCTTGAGAATGTCCCATCGAATGAGCTTTTTCAAAAAATTGTTTAGCAGTTTTCTTATCTCCATATTCAACATACGCATAACCAAGCCCGAAATAATATTCGCTGTCATTCGGATTTAATCTGATTGCACTTTCAAAATCCTTTATTGCTTCAACATAATTTTTTTGATTCACCTTAATTACTGCACGCTCGTGAAATGCCTTATAGTTATTATTATCTAATTCTATTGCTTTATTCTGGTCTTGCAATGCTCCATTCATATCACCTTGGCGAAATTTATCAAAACCACTTTTATAATATTTATCGGCCTCATTATTTTTATTAGAAAATAGACCCATTTAAACACCTCTCAATTATTGCATATAACGGCGTTGTGCCTAAGCCGAAGCCCAACACAACAATGATTATTTAATTAACTAACTTTTTATTTAGAACAAACTTTTATTTACAAACTACGTTTAATAACAAACCCGAAACGGAACTATATATTTTTAAATTGCACAAATGCCAAATGCGATAACGCTTTCGGCTTGAGGCACAGGTTAGCCCTTGCCCTTATAATATATATTTATCTAACTCAGAATAAATTCTTCTCAATTCTGCATTAAATATTTCATTGTTTTCATCACAAAGCCAACCATCTTTATACCATTTATAATAAGGAGTATTAATTATTTTCCAACCAGCACGAGTTAATGTTTCAATGCGTTCAATATGTTCTTGTGAATATAAATTTCCATATTGATTATCAAGAAAATGGTAACTACCATCAACTTCGACAGCAACGGATTTTTTATTAGCTTCATTATATAGAATAAAATCCAAACGCTTTTGTCCACAACTCTGAACTTGATTATAAATTTTTATTGGCGCTGTTTTTTGTTTTATGTATCTGTCTAAATAAACAAAAACTTGTCTTTCAAAATCGGATTCATAAGCGTTAATATTCAAAGTCCAATTTGAAAAATTTGAAGGAACAATATTTTCTTCTGATTCTTCTACATCATCTGTATTTAACTCACCTTTGAAATACTTCAAGTAGCTAATAATTCTATTAAAATTGTTTGGAATTGATGAGTAGATAAATATTGTTAAAAGACGTGCTCTTGATGTAGCAACATTTAATCTTTGTGCATTTTGATAATGACCAATACTGTATCTGCAATTTTCATCTAATCCCAATGAAAAAATTATAACATCTCTTTCATTGCCTTGAAATTCTTCTGGTGTTCCAACCATTATTTTATGTTTGTCAATTAATCTAAAATCAATTTTCTCATCAATAAATGATTGGATTAAATTACATTGATTTCTCATCATTGCAATGATACCAACTGATAAAATCTTACCTTGAAGCTGCTCGGGCAATTTTAATGAGTCCGAAAAGTTCAACTGTCGATTTGCTGCGGTAATAGTTTTTATGATTTCTATAACTTTGTTTGCTTCTTCTTTTATTTCTTTATTCTCATTTCTTTTACCCTCAATCTTTATCCAGATAAAAGATTTAGTATGAACTTTTTCGCAAGTTTCAGTCATTATTTTAAGTCCGCCCAAATCCTTATAAAAAGTATTAGTAAAATTTGCTAATTGAGGTAAAGACCTAAAATGTTCATCTAACATAACTGACGGTGGTATGATATTATTATATTCACTCATAATAAAATCAAGTATAGAAGCATCAGTAACTGTAAGATTTTTACTTTTAGCCGATACATAATTAAGATAATATGCATTGTATCTTTGCCAAGTAAGAATGTCAAATCTTTTGCTTAATTGGAATCCTATCCCAGTTGACCTTACATTTAATTGTTTGTGGTCGCCTACAATACAAATACTTTTACCACGATAAAATGCCGGCAACACTTCAGCTAAATTTACTTGTGAAGCTTCATCAACAACCACTAAATCAAATAAGTGTGGTTTCATTGGAAACAGACGACCAAGATGGCGAATTTCAGCAGCCCAAAATGGAATTAAGTCACTTACCATTCCAAAATCTATTTCGTCCATTCTTGATTGAATTTCCGACGTCTTAGTAAACCGCAACATTGCTGAAAACTTTCCCAACTCTCTACGATAATCTTCATTCATCAAAAAAGAATATAAATCATATTTGAATTTTTGGCGTATAATTTCTTTCTGAATGTTCTCAACAATGTTTTTATAATATGAAATTTCATTTCTAAGCTTTTCACAAGAATATCTAATCTTTTTCTTCTTAATTTCTGTTTCCGAAAAGTATTTATTCAGTTTTAAGATTGATTCCGCATAACTTGGAAAATCATTTAAAAGAAAGTCAATGTTGAGATGGAATTTATCTAATAATAGATTAGTAATTTTTTTCTCATACAATTTTGTAACTGAATTTTTGTATGGCAGTGAATAAAATTTTGAAAGCTGATTAAGAATAAAATCTATTTTGCTAACCTCAGATATAAATGTGAACTTATGATTATTGTCTAGTGAGTGATAATTTTTAGAAAATACATCTCTCAAATATTTTAAGAAGGAATCATTCTTTTGTTTAAATTCATATTCGCTATGTAATGTTTGAGCAAGATTTTTTTCTAGGTCTTTTAATTTTGATAGATGCCAATTCAGCTCTTCTGTTTTTGTTGAAAGATTTTCTTTGATTCTGTTTATTTCTCTTTTCATAGCACGTAAGTCTTGGCAATTATTTAATAGCTCTTTAATTTGTTCTCTAATATTTTTACGTGCTTCAAGGTCATAATAAATTAGACCATTAACTTTTTCGCTTGGATTAGAAAAGAATGGTTCCGTTTTTTCTTTTACAACTTCAAGTGCGGGTTTCTTTTGAGATATTAAAAGAACTTTTTTCCCAAGGAATAAAGCTGTTAATATGATTGCTGAAATAGTATATGATTTACCGGTTCCCGGGGGCCCTTGTATATAAGATAATTCACATTCGAAAGCATTTTTTATAGCTCTCTTTTGTGTTTGTGAAAGATTCAGAGGAATTTGATTTTTTATAATCTCGGTAATTTCATCATTACCAATTTGAGTAAGTTCTTTTTTATTATTGGTTAATGAATTTAATAAGAGTTTTTCTAAGGTAGGATTTCCAAAATTCTGTTCTGTTATTTCGCTGCTTAACTTGTTCAATGCGATGAAAGTAGAAAGTTGGTCAGGAATAACATTTACAAAGTAAAATGTTGTGTCATAGAATTTTAATTTTTGTTTAAAGACAGAATTGTTTTCTTTATGTTTTAATAATTCATCTTTGAAATCAAAATCACTTCCAAGGTCAATATCAGCGAATTGTTCAATACATTCATTTAATTGAAAAAAAATATTTTGTGCAAACTGAACAGAAAAATTATAAATAATTTGAACGGTAGTTCCTCTTGGTTGAGTGATTGAAAATTGCTGACAATATTTCTGAATTTTAGATAAGATAAATTTCTCATCACTATAAATATCGCTTATATCTGCCTCAATTTTATCAACTAACGAAATTTCCTTTTCATAAGAAGCGTTATATTCTTCATCCTCAGCTATATTTATAAAACCTAATAGACTAGAAACTAAGTCATAATTTAAGTTCAAGCTGGAATAATCCACGTCAATAATGATGTCTCCATTCCTTGAAATATCGCACTCAGTAAACAACAATGGACCCGCAAACGTTCGTCCATCCCTTTGTCCGCAAATAAATCCAAAACCAATAAACAATTGTTTATCGGGATTCCTTTCAATATGTTTTAATATTTCATCGAAATGTGAATATGAATTATTTGATATTTGAATTGACTTGGAATATTCAAGTATTTGGTTAGCAAAGGACGGATTCTTTTTACTTTTATCGAGTAATACTTGTTCAAAGCCGCTTCTAGAAATAATTTTACGGCTAACATCACGAAGATAATCTAAGTATGATGAAATTATTCTAAGCATTTATTATAAATCCAACGGTTCTGTTATAGCTTTATGCAATTTATCAACTTCATTTTTAAAGTTCTGTTCCATACTTCTGATTTTTTCGATCACCTTCTCGTTATTTGAATTGATTTGAATTATTAATGGCGCCAATTCTTTAGAAAAAGTTTCTTTTATTTTTTGAATATTACCTTGGACTTCTTCTAAGGTTCCCTCAACATCTTCTTTCAATTTATTTTGTTCACTGATGATTTTATTTTCAAAGGAACTGATTGCGTTTTTTGTGTTTTCAAATTGCTCGTTGATTTTAGATGTAAGCGAATTAGCAACACTGGATATATTTTCATTATGTGCAATCTTTGTGTTAAGTATAGTTTCTTTTAATGTCACATCATAGCTTTTTAAGTCTTCAAACATTTTGGGAACTGTAATCTTAATTTCTTTTATTGATAACCAAGTCTGAAAAATTAAGAAAGATATTCCAGCTAAAAGGATTAACGAAACTATTAACATTATCAATGTAGCATTTTCCATTTATTACCTCTTATTTTAATTCATTTAACAAACTTTATGTAGAGGGCTAACTATTATGTATTTTATCTGTAAATGAGCAAAAAAAGAAAAAAGATAAGAGTTGTAAAATCTATCTGTTCAATTACAGATACAGTAGTGTAATTAAAAACTCTCATTTTAGTTCTTACAAATTTGTTTAATTTAGGTCTATCTTCCATCATCCGCAAAAACATCCTCATTTGTTTGGTTAAACTTATAGCCTGTTTTTGTTTTTATCAAGTAATTCTTAAATGTTTATTAATTATTTTTTTTACAAGCGCGGCAAAATCCTCCTATTTAGAGTATTTAATATAGAGGCAAATAATTTTTTATTAGATACAGAATGATTTCCACTTACACACCTATT
>DAOLIQ010000079.1:0-14830 GCA_035328465.1 Ignavibacteriaceae bacterium
GATTGCAGGATGCAAATAAACCTATTGGTTCTTTTATTTTTCTTGGAACAACCGGTGTTGGTAAAACAGAACTTGCACGTGCACTTGCAGAAATTCTTTTTGATGATGAACACGCAATGATAAGAATTGATATGAGCGAGTATATGGAAAAGTTTTCTGTTTCAAGATTGATTGGCGCTCCTCCGGGATATGTTGGATACGAAGAGGGAGGACAATTAACTGAAGCTGTTCGCAGAAGACCGTATTCAGTTGTTCTTCTGGATGAAATTGAAAAAGCACATAGCGATGTTTTTAATGTTCTGCTTCAGGTTCTGGATGATGGAAGACTAACCGATAATCAGGGGCGAACTGTAAATTTTAAAAACACAATTATTATTATGGCATCAAACCTTGGCTCTCATTTAATACAGGATAGGCTTGAAGCATTTGATGAAAACAATGTTGAAAAATTTATGGGTGAACTTAGACAGCAACTGCACGATCTCCTCAGAAAAACAATTCGTCCTGAGTTTTTAAACAGGATTGATGAAGTTGTACTGTTCAAACCTTTATCACGATTAGAAATTAGAAAGATTGTTGATTTGCAACTCGAGCGCGTTCAAAAAATGTTAAAGGATAAAGAAATCATTCTTGATGTTTCCGATGAAGCAAAAGACTGGCTTGCACAACTTGGTTACGACGTAAACTACGGTGCACGTCCGTTAAAAAGAGTAATACAAAAATATCTTATCAATCCCCTCTCACAGGAATTGCTCGCAGGAAATTTTGGTGATGGTGATACAATTAAGATAGCTGTCAGTGAAAAAGTCGGGCTGGTGTTTGGAAAATAATGCTTAGGAGTTAGTTCTTTTTATAATTATTAAAATAAAAAGTAATCAAGGTCAAAAATCTTTGAAATGTTTGACTTACTAAAAAAACATATTAACAGCAGAGTTCCGCTCACAGATGAAGAATTTAATATCTGTACAAAATTCTTTATTTCTAAAAAATTAAAAAAGCACCAGTTTCTTTTAAATGAAGGTGATGTGTGCAAATGCCTGGGATTTGTTAATTCCGGCTGTTTGCGGCAGTATACAATTGATAATAAAGGGACAGAACATATAATCCAATTTGCAATTGAAGACTGGTGGATTTCTGACCCTTATAGTTTTATTTCCGGCTTACCTGCAGCATATAATATTGATGCTTTACAGGATTCTGAAGTTCTTTTGCTTGAAAGATCTGCAAGAGAAGAATTGCTTGATAGCTGTCCAAAAATGGAGCGTTTCTTTCGGCTGCTAATTGAGGCTAATCATGTAGCCACACAGCAAAGAATTGCTGATTCACTTAGTGCTTCAGCAGAAGAACGTTACCTTAAATTTATTAAAACTTATCCTAAACTTTTAGAACAGATACCACAGAATCACATTGCATCTTACCTTGGTATTACTCCCCAATCTTTAAGCAGAATCCGCAAAGAGCTTTCGCAAAAGTAATTACTCGCACATTGCTTTTTCGAATCTCCTATTAAAAGAGGATGCTGAAACGAGTTCAGCCTGATATCAAGATTCAATTTGTTACCCTATGTTAACTCCCTTTTTTACCCTATGTGAATGTGCAAGTGAACTTTTCGAATTAAGTTTGGGTTATGATTAAACAAGTAACTACAAACAAAAATAAAGGAATAAGACAATGACAACATGGAAAATCGACGCAGCACACTCTGAAGTAAATTTCAAAGTAAAACACCTTGTGGTATCAACAGTAAGAGGAAACTTCGATAAATTCGATGCAACCATTGAAACAAATAAAGAAGACTTTGGTGATGCAGTGATTAAATTCGAAGCAGATATAAACAGCATTAACACAAAGAATGAACAGCGTGATGCACACTTAAAATCTGCTGACTTTTTTGATGCTGAAAATCATCAAAAGATGACATTTGAATCAAAATCAGTAAAGAAAATATCTGACTTTGAAATGCAGGTAACTGGTAATCTAACACTTCGCGGTGTTACAAAAGAGGTTACACTTGATGTAATCTATAATGGAACTGTTTCCGGATTTGGTGATAGTACAGTTGCCGGATTTGAAGTCCGCAGAAAGATAAATCGTTTTGATTTTGGTTTGCAGTGGAATGCTTTAACTGAAGCTGGCGGAGTTGTTGTAAGCAACGAAGTTAAAATAGAAATTCTTGCTGAGTTCAATAAAGTGAACGAAGCTGTAAAAGCAGCTTAATAAACAGTAAATTTGAAAAATAAAAATGATTAAAAAAATATTAAACCCGGGATCCTATTCCTGGGAAATAAATGCTGCTCTGCTGTTTCTGCGTGTATCAATCGGAATTTTTATGCTAACACATGGAACATCTAAATTAATTACACTGCTTGAAGGTGGTCCCATTTCGTTTGCTGATCCCATAGGTATTGATCCGGTAGCTTCACTAGCGCTTGCAGTATTTGCAGAAGTGCTCTGTTCAATACTTTTAATTTTCGGAATAGCAACACGGTTTGCAGTAATTCCATTGCTAATTACAATGCTGGTTGCTGTATTAATTGTACACTCGGACGATGCCTTTCGTGTTAAGGAGATGGCATTGCTTTATCTTAGCGTATTTATCTCCATCCTTATTGCAGGTGCTGGAAAAATTTCGATTGATAATTTGATTTATAAAAAGATAAATTAGATATTATGTGTAATTGTTATGGATAGAAAAACCTTCATAAAATTTTTATCCCTGATACCGGTGACTGGAGTTGCAATGAAAATGAATGAATTAAATAAAATGACACAAGAATATAATAGCACAGAGCGAATGCCTGTGCTGTTTCTTGGTCATGGCAGTCCTATGAATGCAATTGAAGAAAACGAATTTGTTCAGGGATGGAGAGAAATTGGTAAAACCTTACCAAAGCCAAATGCAGTTTTATGTGTATCGGCTCACTGGGAGACAAAGGGATCTTTTGTTACCGCGATGGAGAAGCCGAAAACTATTCACGACTTTGGCGGATTTCCGGAAGAGCTATATAAAGTTCAGTATCCTGCGCCTGGAAGTTCAGAACTGGCAAAAAGAATAAAAGATATTGTTAAGAAAGCCGAAGTAGGGTTGGATGATAAATGGGGGCTTGATCACGGTGCATGGTCTGTAATAAAACATCTTTATCCGGAAGCTGATGTTCCGGTAATTCAATTGAGTCTGGATTATCAGCGTTCTCCTGGATACCACTACGAATTAGCAAAAGAACTTGCACCTCTGCGTAATAAGGGTGTGTTGATTATCGGAAGCGGCAATATGGTTCATAACTTGCGAATGGTAGATTGGAAAAGATTGAATGAAGCAAACTACAGTTACGATTGGGCAACCGAAGCAAGTGAAAAGATAAAGACATCTATTTTATCAGATGATCACAAAAAGCTCATCAATTACCAATCACTGGGAAAAGAATTTAACCTGGCTATACCTACCCCCGAACATTATCTTCCATTGCTTTATGCTTTGGCTTTGAAACTAGAAAATGAAATGATAAGTTTGTTCAATGATAAAGCAGTCGGTGGCTCACTTACTATGACTTCTTTGAAAATTGGGAAGCAATAAAAAATAAGATTTTTTATTCATAAAATTTAAAGGAGAAACAAATGGAACGTAAAGAATACTCAAACGGTGAGATTACAATTGTATGGCAGTCCAAGTTATGCATTCACTCCGGAGTGTGTGTTAAAACTCTTCCAAAGGTTTATAACACAAAAGAAAGACCATGGATTAAACCTGAAAATGCGACTACTCAGGAATTAATAGATCAGGTTGCTAAGTGTCCATCAGGCGCGCTTAGTATTAAACAAAGTTAATATGATTGAGATTAAACAAATTGATCAGAATACAAAGGGTTATTTTGTAGCCTCTGATGCTGAGCATGAAGCAGGGAGGATTACTTATACATTTGTCGGAAATTCTAAAATAATAATTGACCACACAGAAGTTAATGATGCGTACCGTGGACAAAATATAGGAAAAAGAATTTTGATGGAAGTGATTGAGTTTGCTCGCAAGAATAAAATAAAAATAATTCCATTGTGTCCATTTGCAAAAGCTGTTTTTGAAAAAGTAGAATCGATAAGAGATGTGTTAGTTTGATTTAATTTTGAGTTATAGCTTTAATCAACCGCAAAAAACACTAATTTTCCACCTATCCTTTATTTGCTACGTTTTATAGTTTCTATTCGAATATTGTTCCTTAGCAACAAGCAAAGTAGTATCCCAGACTTATTAACAATTAACGAAGGAGTTATAAAATGATAGTTGCAACAGCTATTTATAAAAAAACATTTATGATCCTTGCATTGTCTGTCCTCCTGTTATCCATAAATACATTTGGTCAAGACTTAGAAATCTATGTTAGCGACGCGGGAAACTTTTCTAACCCACCCTGGAAAATTTTAAAGTTTGATGAAAATGGTGAGAACCCGGAAATTTTTATAGACACCGTCCTTGCCTGGCCGCAGGATATTGTTTTTCTTGAAGACCAGCAAGTCGTTTTAATATCAAATCTGAGTTCAGGAAGAATAACAAAGTATAACTCATCAACCGGAGATTACATAGGAAACTTTGCAACCGGTATTGCCGGACCAACAAGAATGAAAATCGGTGCCGATAGTTTGCTTTATGTTTTACAATGGAGTGGAAATGGAAAAGTAAGGCGATATCAATTGAACGGAACATTTGTTGATGAATTCACAAGTGTTGGTGTTCCGCAAAGTATCGGACTTGATTGGGACAGCAATGGAAATTTATATGTCTCATCATATTCGGGTGATAATGTTAGAAGGTTTGGTCCGAGCGGAAATGATTTAGGACTTTTTGTAACATCAAACTTAGCAGGTCCAACTAATATTTGGTTTAATGATAATGGCGATTTGTTAGTTTCTGATTACGATGGAACTGCTGTAAAAAGATTTGATTCGACCGGAGTATTTGTAAGCAACTTCATAACCGGCTTGGGCCAGGCAGAAGGCGTTGATTTTTTTCCAAATGGAAATATATTAATTGGAAATGGTGCAACTCATTCTGTTAAAATGTACGATAGCAATGGTGTTTACATAGAGGAATTCATTCCCAACGGTTCGGGCGGCTTGATGACTCCGAATGCAGTAGTAATTAGAAAAAGTAATCCTGTGTCTGTCGATGATGAATCTTCTATAAACAATTTTGATTTTAATTTGAATCAAAATTATCCGAATCCGTTTAATCCAAGTACCAAGATAAGCTGGCAGTCTCCGGTAGCGGACTGGCAAACATTAAAAATTTTCGATGTACTTGGCAGAGAAGTTGAAACCCTGGTTGATGAATTCAGAGATGCTGGTTTTAATTATATACTTTACGATGTAAATTCATCCTCCAAAGGTGGATTACCAAGCGGAGTTTATTTTTATCAATTAAAAGCAGGATCTTATACCCAAACAAATAAAATGGTTTATTTAAAATAACTTACACTATGAAAAAATTTTTTTTGTTTATTTCGTTGATCATTACTTGTTTGTTAGCTCAAACAAACCAGACTGATTATGGTGAATTATTTATTCGTGCAATAAACTCTTCATCTGAAACTGAGCAAAGAGAAATTATATCAAAAATATTTTCGCAGTCTGCTTTAAGTGAAGTTGGGATTGATAGGCTGTTTGGCT
Organism: Ignavibacteriaceae bacterium; assembly: GCA_035328465.1. GTDB lineage: Bacteria > Bacteroidota > Ignavibacteria > Ignavibacteriales > Ignavibacteriaceae > JADJEI01. Next base: position 5,659 of record DAOLIQ010000079.1, read on the forward strand.
TGGTAAAACAATTACACAATAGTTATGCCCCCATAAAATATCATCATTCAGAAACCTTAAGCTTTAACAAGCCGGAAGGGACTAGCTATATTATGCATATTTATGCTAAGAAGGATGGGGATGTAATGTGGCAGGATTTTCAAATGCGGCTTGATCATGAACCGCCTTACAAATTGAAAACAATAGGATTTATTGCTGAGGTATCAGAACCCATTGCTCTTCCTAATGGCAGCATCGAACAAAAGCAGACTCTCGACTGGCTCAATGATTATATCCAAACTTTAAATTCAAAATATAATTTGTACGGCAGTGTTTTGATTGCAAAAGGAAATAATATTCTTTTTGAAAAATATTTTGGATTTGCAGATCAGGAAAGAACAATTCCCATTAATCCAAATTCTTTATTTGGAATGGCTTCTGGTGGAAAAATGTTTACAGCATTATGTATAGCTAAATTAGTTGAGGATAAGAAGCTGGATTATAACGATCATATAACAAAATATATTGATAGCTTTTCTGATAAAACAAAAGCGGATAAAATTACAATACACCACTTGCTTACACATACTTCGGGTGTGGAACATTATTGGTGGGGACAAAAGAGTGAAGCTTTCAGCAATGCTGTTACAATCAACGATCACTTAAAAATGGTTTTAGATGTTGGGTTGAAAAATGATGCGGGAAAAGAATACGAGTATAATAATTCAAATTATATTCTGCTGGGTGCGATCATCGAAAAAGTTTCCGGAACGGATTACTTTACCTTCGTTAAAGAAAATATTTTTGATAAAGCGAAGATGAATAACAGCGGCTATTTTACCAGTGGAACAAAAAATATTGTCTCTCCCTTGGTTCGATCAGAAAAAGATGATAGTTGGATTGAGATTGAAAGAGGAAGGGGTAAAGGTAGTTCTGCTGGTGGCGTATATTCTAATGTTAATGATATGTTGAAATTTTCTAACGCTCTTAGAAAAAATTTAATCGTATCACAAGAAACACTAAAAAATATGATCTCAATTAAAAACAACAATATGATTGTAACTGAAGATTATGGTTATGGATTTATTATACAAAAATTTGCACAAGAATTAAGTTACGGGCACGGCGGCACAGCAAAGGGAGTGAATTTTGAATTCAGATATTTTCCGAATTCCGATATTACGTTTGTTATATTTTCAAATCAAGATAACGGAGCTTACGACGATTTGAAAAGAAATACCATTAAACTTATAACGGGGGAAAGATAAATAAAGAAACAGTATTGTGATTTATTTTTTAATGCAGGAGAAAACCTCTGCGGTTTTTTATTTTAACCCGTTGTTTTCTTTGGAAAGAGTTGGGAAGTTTAATAGAGAAGTTATTAGCTTTGGTTAACTTTTAACGTATAAATTGTAACCCACGGATTTATCCGTGGGTATAAAATGAAATACTAATTACATTTCAACGGTTTCTCCACAGGAGTCCTATGGACAACCGTTTTACATAATAATATGCCACACTCACTAACTAAAATATGGATTCATCTGATTTTCGGAACAAAAGAAAGATTTCCGCTAATAAATCAGTCCTTTGAGAATCAACTATACAATCATATCAGAAATCTGCTTGAAAAAGATTTTGATTGCATTGTGGATATAATTAACGGAACTGCAGACCACATTCACATTTCGTTTTTACAAAATCAAAATTATTCGCTTGCTGAAATTGTAAAGAGTATAAAAGGAAATTCTTCCCACTGGATAAATCAAAGTAAATTTTTGAAAGCTAAATTTGCCTGGCAAACCGGCTACGGGGCTTTTTCTGTAAGTGAGTCGATGATCAATGAGGTCAGAAAGTATATAGCCAATCAGAAAGAGCACCACAAGAAGATTAGTTACGCAGAAGAATACAGGCGGTTTGCTGAGAAGTATGGATTGAGTACGGAAAACCGATGAATCGGTTTCTTTATGAAAAAATTCTGTGTTTGGTTCCCACGACTGAAGTCGAGGGTTAAAAATTATTTCCTCCCCGTTGTTTTCTTTGAGAAGAATTGGGATTTCTACGATAGACAATCAAATTAAATACAATTAATGAACAACCTCAAAAATCTCGGTTTTGATAATTGGTTTAGCGATAAAGTTGATTTATCTAAAACTGATTTTAGCATTGTACGAGTAATAAGTGTAAACAAAAATAGTTTTGTTGTTTCAAACGGTGAGAAAGATATTTATGCGGAGCTTACTGGTAAGTTTTTGTTTAATACTGATTCTGCAGTAGACCTGCCGACCGTTGGTGATTTTGTTTATGCACAATTATTTGATGACGATACTCTTGCAATCATTCAGGATATTCTTCCAAGAAAATCTCTGCTTAAAAGAAAAGCTGCGGGCAAGAAAATTGATTTTCAATTAATTGCCGCCAATATAGATATCGCAATTATTATGCAGGCGCTTGATTCTAACTTTAATATAAGAAGACTTGAGCGTTATCTTGTAATTATTAATGATAACAACATTACTCCGCTAATACTTTTAAGTAAAAGCGATCTAATAAGTCCCGAAGAAGCAGAAGAAAAGAAAAAACAGATACTTGAGACCTTGCCTGATGCAAAAATATTTTCATTTAGTAACAACAACGCTAGTGATATTGAAAACATCAAATCACTTTTTACACCGCATAAAACTTATTGCTTGCTTGGTTCATCGGGAGTTGGCAAAACAACTTTGCTTAATAATTTAATTCACCAGAATCTTTACAAAACTCAGCCGATACGAGAAAAAGACGACAGAGGAAAACACACAACAACAAGACGCGAACTTATCATTTTAGAAAACGGTGCGATCATTATAGATAATCCGGGAATGCGGGAACTTGGAATAATATCAAACGAATCGGGCATCAGCAGTACGTTTGGTGAAATTGATGAGCTATCAGATCAATGTAAATACAAAGATTGCACTCACACTGTTGAAGCCGGTTGTGCAGTGCTTGAAGCATTGGAACATGGAGAAATATCTGAAGAGAGATACGAAAATTTCTTAAAGCTCTATAAAGAATCTAAATACAATGAAATGTCTTATGTTGAAAAAAGACAGAAGGATAAAAAGTTTGGTAAGTTTTTTAACTCTGCAATGAAAAAAATAAAAAACAGGAAAGACAGTTATAAGTGAATGAATTTATGAAATCTTATCTGGCAGATAATTTTGATTTAAACGGATTAATAAATGAATTTGATAAACTTCAGCTATGATCTTATCATTTATAAAACAATAGATTTATTCTACTATTTCCTTAACCCGTCCAACTTCACCAGTTTCTAGCCTTACTTTTATTCCGTGTGGATGCTTGGGAGATTTTGTAAGAATATCTTTAACAAAACCCTCGGTAAGATTGCCTGTGCGCTGGTCCTCTTTCAATACAATTTTTACTTGTATTCCTGGTTTTATATCAGATCGTTTAATCTCATTCATCAAAAATATCCTCTATTAATTAAAACATCATAAATTCGTTGAATAATAATACGTTTTTTGCAAACCACAATAAATAAAATGAAAAAAAATAGGGGGCAGTTATAAATAATTAAAAAATTTGTGTGTAGTTGGAAATACAATTAAAATAAATGTCGATCCTGTCCTGCTGTTTGTTTTACAAAAATCATTTTCTAAATTACATTATAGTATCATCAGTATAAATATTATTCATCTAAATCTTTAAGGAGCATAATGAAAAAAGTGGTATTCTGTATCGTCTTACTTTTGGGGACAATTTATTTGTCGGCACAGGAAAAAGATTTATTGTACAATTCCTATCTTGCGCACATATCTGCAGCAAATTCCTCTTTGAGATTGAATGAAAAGAAAGAAGCAAAACGTTGGTTGGAAAACGCACCACAACAATATCGCGGATGGGAGTGGAATTATCTAAACGAGAGAATTGACGGAAGCGTTGCAAAGTTTGAATTTAAAGATGATGCGCCAACCAAAATCAGCCTCAGCAACGATGGCGAATATGTGGCATTTGGAGATACAAAAGGGATTATTCATATTCTTAATGCACAAACGTTTGAAGAAGTTAAACAAATATCGGGTCATTTGAATTCTGTTTACTCGGTTAAGTTTTCACCAGACGATACAAAGTTAATTTCTTGTTCAAGAGATACAACAATCCGTATTTGGGATTTTAATAGCGGGAAAGAACTTGGGGTGATTAAAACAGAGGGAAGAGGACTTGCAGATATAGATATTTCTCCCGATGGAAAAAAACTTATTTATTGTTCCTGGTATATGAAAGAGAATGGTGTAAATGGATTTATAAATCTTTATGTTTTTGAAACGAAAGAAAAGATCTGGACTACAGATTACAACACACATCCTTTGGTTGCTGTAAGATTTAGTCCTGATGGAAAACGATTTGCCGTTGGAAGCTGGGAAGAAAATGTAAGTGTGTGGAATTTAAATAATCTTAATTCGCCAACTATTTTGGATTTTGCTGATGTTAAAGAATACTCAGCAGTTGATGACATAACTTTTAGCCCGGATGGTAAATTTATTGCGAGTGCAACAAAAAACACGACACCAAGAGTATGGGAAGTTGAAACAGGAAAACTTATTCATCAACTAAAAGGACATCAGAAACCAGTTATTTCAATTGCTTACAGTAAAAATGGTGAGCATATTTATACAAGCGGAAATGATGCAACGATAATTGTTTGGGATTCCTTTTCGGGGAAAATGCTAACAAAAATTTTTGGACACGAAGATAACGTATCTTCAATTTCAGTTTCACCCGATGGACAGCATTTTGTAACATCTTCGGCAGACAAAACAGTTAGAATGTGGAACGCAAAAAATGGATTAGAGTTTTCAGATCCTAACGGAAGACACAAAGAGATAATGTATGCTTTTGATTTAAGTGAGGATGGAAAAATTCTTGCAACAGGCGGACCGGATTCTACATTAAGCATCTGGAATGCACAAACAGGTGAGCTCATCACCAACTATCCAGCAATGGATGCCATACTAAACGCCGCAGTATTAAGTCCTGATAATAAATATGTGGCTGTTTGTAATTGGGAAAACGATATAAATGTTTTTAACACGCAAACAGGTGAATTGTTTCGCAAGCTAACAGGAATGAGTTACGGAAGCGGGAAATTAGCTTACAGCAAAAACGGAAAATATGTTGCGGCTATTTCAGGGAAAAAAGAATTGTTTATCTGGCTGGTAGAATCCGGAAAACTCCTTGCTCAACTTCCTCTTGAATCACGGCCATTTTCATTGAACTTTAGTAACGATTCTAAGCTTGTTGCAACCGGCGAAGCAAACGGAAAAATTATTCTATGGAGTACTGAAACATTTACTAAAGCGATTGATATCCAGGCACACACTGGACAACCGAACGAAATAGTGTTTTCTACTAGTGATCAGCTTATTTTTTCCGGCGGAGAAGATAAAACAGCAAAAATGTGGGAAGTTAATACTGGTAAATTATTAAAGGAATTTAAGGGTCATACACAAAGAGTTTATACTTTAGATATTTCGCCTGACGGAAAAAGATTGGCAACAGGCTCATCAGATCTTACAGTTAAATTATGGGATATCGAAACGGGCGAGCCAACACTAATACTTTCTGATTTTACAAATCCACTTTACCAGGTTCGGTTTTATCCAGATGGAAAAAGTTTAATCGCCAACTCTATGGGAGTTGATATTGTTTTGTATAGAACGGACTAGATTGATTTTGATATAACGTTTTGCAGCTACAAGAAGTTGGCGATTTCGGAGCACAAAACTGTCAACTACCGCTGAACTTGAATAGAAACACAAAGCTCCAAGTTTGCACGTCACCCCCCTGACGCAAAACCCGCGGTGGTGGCTGGTGTTCTATTTTTCTGTTGTTGTATAAAAGTCATAAGTTGCTTTTGCGATGTCCGCTATAATTTTCTCGTTTGTGTCAAAACTCTCTTTTGATTCACTTACAAAAACACTTATGATAAAGTATTCTCTGTTTGGTAAAAATACAATTCCAATATTGTTTACAGCAGCAGTAATTCCGGTTTCCTTATTTGTTCCCGACCAACCGGTTTTGTGAGCAACAATTGTTCCTTCGGGCAATTGTCCCTTAATTCTGTTTTTACCGGTTGTTGTTTCTTTATTTGTTTTCCAAAAAAAGTCATAACTGCTTTTTGAAAGTAAGTTGCTTTTATTTTCATAAAATAATTTAAGAGTTTTACTTGCCGCTTTTGGGGTAGTCCAATTCTTAAACATATTTTCCCACTTCGCCTGCATTTCTTCTTCGTTGAAAGTGATTTGTATATCATCTACACCACTCTTTTTAATATAATCTTCAACCGTTTTAGGTGTTCCAATAAGGCGTATTAAAACATCGCAAGCAGTATTGTCACTGTGGGAAACAGAATATTGAATTAGTTTGGCAATTGTAAAACTTCCTCCGTTTGGATTTTCATCTCTCAACGGACTCCAAAAGTCTTCCGACAAAAGTTCATCTTTACTTATCTCTATTTTCTGGTCTAATGAAAGGTTTCCTTTGTCAATCTCGGACAACACAGCCAAGGCAATATGGAATTTAAATACGCTTTGCATTGGAAATCGTCTATCACCATATAAAGAAAGGGTGTCTTTTCCATTAATCCCGATTATTGAAACCCCGACTACTGCATCTTTGTCGGAAACGATTTGCTCGATTTTGCTTCGTAGTAAGTCGGTCTTGTTGGATTGTGTCTTGCAACTTATTACAAAGAACAAAAGTAAAGCTATCAATTGAAAAAGTCTCTTCATTTATTATGTTTCTTTTGTTTGTTTAGGGTGTGTCCATTAAAATTATAGCACAACGTTTTGCGGCTTGGCGAAGGTGGGCTTTTGAATCCGAAAACTGTCTGCTACCACCAAAGTTTATTAATTGCTCAAAGGTTTCTATTCGCACTGTCTGCCCACTAACGCAAAACCCGTGTTAGGCGTTCGTTGTTTTGCCATTCGGACAGGCACAAGGTCGTCATAGGACGCTTGTTGCCTTCTTGCATCAACTCGTTCGATGTTCAACACTGCCACCGCTAACCCATGGAGGAAGGACTCGAACCCGCAGCTCTCTTTCTGTACCATGAAATAATTAACAATATTGCTAGGACAAAAAGCGGGAATCCCATGATAACGCTAGCCCCACGATCGTGTTGTGCAACAAAGAATCCTAGGTACCACATTCCAATCCACCAGATGACAAAAATCAATCCCGCAAGTCCTTCGTTCTTCCATAATATGAAGTAGCCGACGAGAAAAAGCACAAAGAAGAGTTTGACCACGATCTGTTCAAAATCAAAAGGATCAAAAGGTACGGTTCCGCTTACAGGTGATCCTTCTGATGAGGGAATAAAGCTGATGATGATAAATATCAGATACAATAGTCCGTACAGGGAAGTTAGGATTAGTAGGATTCTTGAACGCCTTCTCTGAGGTTGGTTATTAGAGTCTTTTTTCATGGATGAATCCTTTCTTTATTTAGTTTGTAAGTCATAACGCTGACGCAAAACAATGAGGCCTAACGTTTTGCAGCTACCCGAAGGTGGCGATTTCGAAGCACTTCACTGTCAACCAAGCAGAAACTTTGATAGTAGCACAAAGCTTGATTTAACCACTGAACCGCCACTTTTGGGTAGGTGCTGTTATAGGCTGTGTTTCTTTCTTGAAGGTCGGTATAGTCTATTTTTTAATGTCGTTCGTGTTGAATTAAAAAAGGACTTATTTCAGAAACATTGTCTCCTAAGCTGATGCTTGGCAAATATTTCATTTCTCTATAAATTTATTCTTTAATTCAACTGATAAGTTTTCATCTGTCAAAACCATTGTTGCATCTTGGCAATATTGCGTTTTTCCTAAATATTGTTCGTATCCAGATGTTTTAATAGTAGTAAACTCTGTCCATACCTTATTCTCTTGAGATAAAAATTCTCCACATAAGAGAAAAGTTTTTTCGCTGTTTGGTGATTTAATATAGCCAATTTTCACATTACGGAAATCAATAGGTGTCGGTGGTTGATGATTGCGAAAATCATTGGAAGCCGAAATAATTAAAAACCGAACAACAGTGTCAGGAATGCTTTCGTTTACAGAAATTGCGGTTGAACTGTCTTTCGTTTCTGCTTTTTTGTTAGAGTTACAAGATACAATTACTGACATAAATACTACGAAGGCAAATGCTTTTAGTGTGTTTTTAAAGATTTGTTTTGTCATATCGTTATTAAATTTATTTGTTTTGTCGTTTTAGTTGTTGTCCTAACATAGCCTATAACTTGTTTATACCAGCCATAAAACTGCACATATGCAGCAGTAATCTGCTGGCTTTGTGCCATAAATGGCTGCGTTTATTTCTTTTACAAACATAATAATATTTGATTATAAATCATCAAAAGGTGATTTAATGTTTTGTAAAACAAAAGTGAAAAGTGTAGTACACCTTAAAGGTGTGCTACACTTTCCTTGTGTGCCTTAATTGTTTTATCCAAATCCTCTTTTGTATGTGCAGTTGAAACGAACAAGTTGAACGAAGATAAAACTTAAAATTAACTCCTCACGGCACCATTGCAGAAACATTTTGTTGCAAGCAGTTGGGTTTCATCCGCGATTGTTAGTCACCCACTCAATTTTCTGTCGAGTTTTTAGATTTTTGTCCCGACTACGCTCGTCAATGTAGATAAGCTGCTTCCGTTATCCAATGAAAACGTCTTTTCATTAACCTGAAGTTTTTTATATCAAATGGTTTTCGTTTGGCGGTTATGAAAACAGAATCACTTTTGATCATTCCTTTTAGCTTTATTGTAGTTGAATCAGGTAATTCGAAACGCAGGCTGCTTTCTATTTGTCGTGCAATAAGTATCGAATCCATTTTGGGATAAATATCTATGCCTTGTTCATTATATATTTCTTGCATTTTGGTATATAAATCCTTCTGATCTCCAGACACTATTATTTCTTTTTTATTAAGGGATACATATAGAAATGCAATGCTATCACCACTTAAACGCGCAGCCTCAACCATTTTATCCCCAATGACAATTTGTTTCCACCTCAATGGATTATCGATTGATAAAGTATCTTTATTTGTAACAAATGTATCGACATCATAAACCCCAGATATTTCGGACTTAGCCTTGCCCATTTCTACAGAATCTTGCTTATAGCCA
>DAOLIQ010000080.1:0-14606 GCA_035328465.1 Ignavibacteriaceae bacterium
AAAATAGCAGCCAGCCGGATAATAACTATTTCCTTACCGCCAATATTTTAACTACCTCAGCTAATAATGTTAATATGATTGTGACAAAGAGCAATCAAAATTACACAAACTATAGATTCAGAAATGTTGAGCCTCAGTTTAGTCTTGATACTACATTCAATTCATCACTGAACATTGATTACACCTTCCCCGCCGGCGAAGGCTACCTCTTTCAAGTTGCTCCTGTTGTACTTTACGGCGGAAGATTACTCTACAATGAGACGGTTAACAATATTTCTCTTTATGATGATCTTGTTATCGAGAACGGTGCCACTTTAACTGTTACCGGTACATATTCTTCAAACGCAAACATTACAGTAAAAGACGGAGGCTCAATCAAAACAGTTGATGGAGGGAGTATAATATTTTATAATGGGAAACAACTAATCATAGAAGGTCTAGCTACAGTTAAAGGAACATCAACAGATGAGCTAACACTCAATTTCGTGGCACCGGGTGATGGTAATGGATTCTTCGTCAAAGCAAATGCTGATTTCACATTATCGAACTGCATAGTTAAGAATTCTGAAACGGGTGTTAACGTATTACCGAACTCAATCCCACCTTCAGTTGAAAATATTAATATCAACAATACAAGTTTTGTTAATTGCATTCAAGGAATAACTGTAACGGGCAACGTGGTTGTTGATCTAAAGATTAAACAGTGTTCAATCACAAATTCACAAACTGCTGTTTCATTGACTAATCTGAACAAAGGCACTATACAATCAAACTTCATCAGTAACTCGGAGTGCGGTATAATACTAAACCAATCTTCAAACATTAATGTAGTGGGCAATAGCATTTCTTCCTCTCAAAATGAACTTCCCGGAATCGAAATGATCAGTTCAGGCGGAACAATAAGAGCAAACACTATCACCGGTCACAGCACAGGAATAGTGTTGGGAAGCTCAAGTCCAAAGATTGGAGATAACACAATTACCGGAAATTTAATCAATGGAATTTATGTCGGGGCAAATTCAAATCCAGACTTAAGAGCAATGTTAGGAGGCAATCCGCCCAATCTATATCCTGTGTCCGGCCATAATGAGATATACAACAATGGTGGCTATAATGCTCTTGGAACTAATGAAGATGATGGCTCGGAGATATATCTTTCAACAACGGGAAAAATAAAACTTGCCGATGGCTGCAACCAGATAATGGATGACCGTTTACCTGATTTCGCTTTTCTTGATACAACATTTACACTTATGAACGGGGATGCCACAACACAGGTTAAAGCAGACACTAACTCCTGGGGAACGACTAACGGAGGAAACCCTGCAGGAAGGTTTGGAATATTGAATGTGCAGTATCTTCCTTACTTGACAGAGCCGTGCATAATTCCGCAGGGTGGTGGTCTGATGATGATCACACAGACTGCATCCGGTGAAGTCATAGATACGGTTTATTCCACCGGGGAAGTTGTATCAGATATCGAGGAAATAGATTTACTGTATGCACAAGCAGATGGATTATACATGACAGCAAAGTTTAGTGAAGCAGTTTTATTATACAATCAGATTATAACAGATTACCCTGATGATTCAAGAAGTCTTTATGCATACATAGCATTATACAAAATCAATAAGACTCAAAATGCCGACAGCACAACTTTGAATGATCTGCGGGAATTTTATAATGAAAGGCTCACACAAGTAACCGACACAACTCTTATCAGAACAATAAATCATCTTTCAAACTTGTGTTTGGTTGGAGTGGAGAAGTACAATGAAGCAATCAATGAGTTTGATGATATAGTTCAAAACAATCCTAACACAAACGAAGCATTCTTTGCTGAGATAGATGCACTGACAACATCATATTTGTTAAGTCTTTCAGGTCAAACATTGGGGAAAACAGCAAACACAAATTATTTAGTAAAGAGCAGCTCAGACTACCATTCAATCCTGAATGATAAAATGAAACAAAAATTTGGAAAACTAACCGTACCCGAAGAAGAACAAATAATTCCCAAACAATATTACCTTTATCAAAACTACCCCAACCCTTTCAACCCAACAACTTCAATAAAATTTGATATTCCACAAGCAGGAATTGTTGAGCTAACTGTTTATGATATACTCGGCAGAGAAGTAAAACAACTCCTCAACGAAACAAGACCCGCTGGCACTTACGAAATAACTTTCAATGCAAGCAATCTTGCAAGCGGAGTTTATATCTACACAATAAAATCAAATGATTTTACCACTTCGAAAAAACTAATGCTTTTAAAGTAAACTGCACATTCTCAGAAACCTCCGATGGAAAGGCCATCGGAGGTTCGTTTTCTGCTCATTTTAGCACTTTAATATCTATACTGATAATCGGTTGGGCAGTACACCGTTTCCGTTGGGCTCTACCGCGTCTAAGTCATTCCCAACCATTCCGTCGTCAAGCTTAACCGAACATGCGTCAATCTTCATCTCACCTGCGTCATGCTTCACCACACCCTCGTCATGCTTCACCACACTTGCGTCAATCTTCACCACACCTCCGTCATGCTTGACCACGCTCGCGTCAGTCTTTACCACATCTGCGTCACGCTTGATCACACTTGCGTTTGTCTTCATCTCACTTACATCAGGAACTACAAATCCAGTATACTGATAAAAATATCTGAGTTCTTTTTTTTTTAGTCAAATCTTAACACAAAAATTTTAGTACCTTAAAGTTTTCCAAAACTTAATTCCAACTCTTAAATAATTGGTATGACATTTTTCCCTCCGTACTATTTAAATAAATCTATTATCTTAACCCCCAAGAATTTTTTTCATAATAAAAAGAAAAGAATAATGCCAAATACCAATTTGAAAAGAACGCTCTCACTCACCGCAGCAATTATGGTTGTCGCCGGTTCAATGATAGGTTCGGGAATATTCCGCAAGCCGGCAACTATGGCGGGACAGCTTCTTTCGCCGGAATTACTGCTGCTCGTTTGGGTCGCCGCAGGGCTAATCACTTTTATGGGTGCGCTGTCTAATGCAGAGGTGGCGGGAATGATTGACGCGACAGGCGGTCAATACGTTTACTTCCAAAAAATGTACGGCAAGTTTTTTTCTTTTCTTTACGGCTGGTCAGTCATTGCAGTTATTCAATCAGGAAGCCAGGCGGCTATCGCTTATGTCTTTGGCGAGTACGTTGGTTACTTCATCCACTACCCCCAGGCACCCGATTGGTTAAAAGATATTTCACTTTACATGCCCTTCGTCGGAAATATTTTTCCCTTCAATGACATCGGACCAAAGTTCGTAGCAATTCTAAGTATAATATTTTTAACAATAGTCAATTACATTGGCGTGATGTTCGGCGGTGTTGTCCAGACAATCGTTACTTATATTAAAATAATTTCTATTGTTGCTCTTGCATTGATGCTTTTATTGTTTGGTTCAGGCAATCTGGCAAATCTTGTAACTGATTATCAACTCTCGAACAACGGACAAAACATTTTCATCATGATCGGACTCGCACTCTCCGGCGCCTTCTGGGCTTACGACGGCTGGAACAATGTTACTTTCATTTCGGGCGAAATAAAAAACCCGCAAATCAACGTCCCCAAAGCTCTGCTAACCGGAACATTAATTGTCATGTTCACTTACGTACTTATCAATGCGGCATACTTATACATTCTTCCAATTGATGAAATGAGCAAGTCACCCCTCGTAGCAGCAAGTGCTATTGAAAAACTTTTCGGTTCAGCAGGCGGCGCAATAATTTCAATCGCAGTTATCATCTCAACATTCGGTGCATTGAACGGAAGCCTGCTCGCTTCTGCACGCGTACCATTTGCTATGGCAAGAGAAAAATTATTTTTCAAAAGACTTGGCAGCATTCATCCCAAATATGCCACCCCCCACGTTTCACTTGTAGTTCAGGGAATCTGGTCAGCTATACTTGTGCTCTCCGGTTCTTTCGATACAATTTCCGATTATGTGATTTTTGCAACGTGGTTGTTTTATATGCTCGGCGCTTACGGCGTAATTGTACTTCGTAAAAAAATGCCCGATGCAGTTCGTCCTTATAAAGTTTGGGGTTATCCTTACACAACATTTTTATTTGTCATATTTGCATTTGTTTTTCTTTTAAATAGTTTAATTGCTGATACTGAAAATGCAGCAATGGGATTGATACTTATTTTTTCAGGTGTTCCGTTTTATTTTTATTACAGAAAGAAATCCGAATGAGTTCAAATTCACCTTCAAGATTAAATTCAGGTTCTTAATCTTTTTCAAGTGTAGATTAAATAATTTTTATAAATAATCAGATACTAATCAATGTCAAAAAAGTTTGTAATAATAGATGCGATGGCGCTCGCATACAAAGCATACTTCGCATTCATAAGCCGCCCCCTGCTTTCCTCAAAGGGTGAACCAACTTCCGCTACTTTTGGATTCATCACCCAATTATTGAAAGTCCTCGAAGATTTTAAACCTGATTACATTTCGATTGCTTTCGATTCTAAGGAAAAGACCTTCCGCCACGAGAAATATGAAAATTATAAATCCTCCCGTCAGGCAATGCCCGACGATTTAATTCCTCAAATCGGAAGAATCAAATCAATAATCGAAGCGATGAATATCCCGCTTTACATACTCCCCCGTTATGAAGCAGATGATATTGTCGGCACTGCAGTCTGTAAAGCCGAGGCAAAAGGTTTAGAATCATTCGCAGTAACTCCTGATAAAGATTATGTGCAGCTTGTTACAGATAAAGTAAAAATTGTTAAGCCGGGAAAGTCCTCCGAAGAAAATATTATACTCGATAAACAAAAAGTAATAGAGCTGTATGGTTTCGAACCTGCGTTAATGATTGATTACCTCGCGTTAATCGGCGACTCATCCGATGACATTCCCGGTGTAAAAGGCATAGGTGAAAAATCTGCCGTTCCCCTTATCCAAAAGTTCGGCACCATTGAAAATATTTATCAGCATATTGATGAAATTGAAAAACCTGCCATTAAGAAAAAACTTATCGAAGGAAAAGAAAATGCTTTCCTCTCAAAAGACCTCGCAACGATTCACTGCCAGGTTCCGATTGAAATTGATTTTGAAAAAGCTAAATTAGAAAACCCGGACTTCGACAAGCTTCGCGAAATATTTGTTGATCTCGAATTTAAAAATCTTTACAACAGATTACTAAAGATTTACGATGCTTCAAAAGAAAATGAAAAGCCGGTTGAAACTATCTCGACTGATCTTAAAACTATCAATCGTGACAAAACTAAATATCAGCTCATCACTTCAGTCAAAAAAGCAAAAGAACTTTTTACAAAATTAAACTCAACTGAACTTTTTGTTTTCGATACAGAAACAGACGGATTAAATCCATTTCAATTAAAACTCGCAGGTGTTTCTTTTTCCACCAAAGCAAATGAAGGATATTTTATCGCAATAAATCCTTTTGAAGGCAGCTCTGATTTATTCAATCCCATAAATGATGAACGTCTTTCGATAAAAGATTTTGTAAAAATCTTTAAACCTCTTTTAGAAAATTCACACATAAAAAAAGTTTGTCAGAATGGAAAGTATGATATTTCTGTAATGCGAAGCATTGGTATTGAAGTAAATAATTTTTACTTCGACACAATGCTTGCAAGTTATCTGATAGATCCTGATCAAAAACATGGAATGGATGAACTGGCTCAGAAGTATCTCGATTATCAACCCATCCCCCTTAGCGATTTAATCGGTGTGAAAAAAGATCCTGCAAAAATATTTGAGGTTGAAGTAGATAAACTTTCAGAATACTCTGCTGAAGATGCAGATATCACTTTTCGTCTTTTTGAAATCTTAAATAAGGAGCTTGAAAAGAACAATCTAAAAAAACTTGCACACGAAGTAGAATTCCCCCTCGTACCTGTCCTCGAAGAAATGGAATTCCACGGAATCAAAGTTGATGAAAAAGTTTTAAACGAATTGAGCAAAGACTTAACTCTGCTTATGGATAATTACTCCGCTGAAATATTTAGACTAAGCGGAACTCAATTCAACATCAATTCACCAAAACAACTTCAGGAAATTTTATTCAATAAACTTCAATTGGCAAAAGGAAGAAAAACTAAAACAGGATTTTCCACCGATGCCCGTTCGTTAGAATTTCTCCGCGGTGAACATGAAATCATTGAAGTACTTTTGAACTACAGACAAGTTTCAAAATTAAAATCAACTTATGCCGATTCGCTTCCAAATCTTATCAATCCCAAAACCGGAAGAATCCATACAAGCTACAATCAAACCGTAGCTTCGACAGGCAGACTTTCGAGCATCGATCCGAATCTTCAAAACATTCCTATACGTTCTGAACTTGGAAAAGAAATTAGAAAAGCATTTGTTCCGCGTGATGGCAATCATATTTTACTCAGTGCTGATTATAGTCAGATCGAGTTAAGAATTCTCGCTGCAATTTGTAAGGATGAGGGTTTAATGAAAGCATTCAGGAACGGAGAAGATATTCATCGAAGCACTGCAGCACTTGTATTTATGGTTCCGCAAAAGGATGTTACACCCGACATGCGCCGCAAAGCGAAAGAAGTGAATTTTGGAATACTTTATGGAATCGGTCCTTTTGGATTGAAGACGAGGCTGGGGGTAACTCAGCAGCACGCAAAAGATATTATTGAAACTTACTTCAAAACTTTTAAGCGTGTTAAAAATTATATGGATGATTCCGTTGAGAATGCACGTGCAAAAGGTTTTGCTGAAACTCTGCTCGGTCGAAGAAGATTTTTACGAAACATAAACAGTAATAACCGCGTCGTTCGGCAATTTGAAGAACGTGTTGCGATCAACATGCCGATTCAGGGAACTGCTGCAGATATGATTAAACTTGCAATGATCAACATTCATTATGAAATTAAAAAACAGAAAATGAAATCAAGAATGCTCCTTCAAGTTCACGATGAACTCTTATTCGATGCTCACAAAAGTGAAGTGGATGATTTGAAAACACTCGTTAAGGACTTAATGGAAAATGCAATGCCAATGGCAGTTCCAATTTTAGTTGAAGTTGGAACTGGTGACAATTGGCTTGATGCTCACTGACAGAATTAAAGTTCATCTTCAGAAGTATCTTTAAACTATGAACAAGCTGGAAAATTTTTTATTTGAACTTAGATTATGGTAATCGACTCTTCACTAATAGATAAGATACTTTGCATTAAACCCCGCGGGATTGGTGATATCGTTCTATCCACAATAATGCTCGAAAATTTGAAAGCACATTTCACAAATGCAAAAATAGATTATTTAACCGAACACTTTGCAGTGGATGCAGTCAGTAACAACCCCCTTGTTAATAAAGTTATTTCAATGGACAAAAAAGAATTCCCATTGAAAGTTGCGTGGCGCATCCGCAAAGAAAAATATGATATGATAATTGACCTTTGGTCAAATCCACGAAGTGCACAAATAACTTTTCTCTCCGGTGCAAAATATCGAATTGGTTATTCATATCGAGGTAGAAAATACGCGTACAATATTCGCGGAACTTCTGATAAAGGGATTCACCATTCAGCCGAACATAATCTCGAATTATTGAAAGTAATTAATGTTCCGATTATCAGTAAGAAAATTCATTTTTATATACGAGAAGAAGATAAATTATTTGCAGATAAATATTTTGAATCACTAAAGCTTACAAACAAAAATGTAATTGGTATCATTCCAGCAGGCGGCTGGGCTTCTAAAAGATGCGATGCAGTAAAGTGGATAGAAATTTGCCAATCTGTTTTACAAATATTTGATGTTCATTTTCTTATCCTTTGGGGTCCCGGAGATGAAGAGGATGCGAATAAAATAAAATCCGAATTGAATAGTAAAATTATTTTGGCGCCGAAAACCAATTTGCTTCAATTAACAGGCTTGATAAATAAATGCGATATTATAATAGCAAATGACTCCGGACCAATGCACATTTCCGCCGCTCTCGGTAAACCCACCCTTGGAATTTTTGGTCCTACCAATCCTAAAGCCCACGGACCTTTTTCGCCTAAATCAACTTATGTAATTAAAGAAAATTTACATTGCATTATTTGCAATAAATTAGTTTGTCCCTTTGGACACGAATGTATGCTTGAACTTTCGGTTGACGAAGTAATAGAAAAATTAGAAACTATTGGGAAAGATATTCTAATAAGAGAATAAATTAATTTGTCATCGTATATGCTTCATTCAACAATTCAGTTAATCTTAAACCATACTTTTTAAGATTATAATTCTCCATTGCATCTTCGCTCGCCTTCTTACCCAATTTATGGGCAAGGGTTTTATCATAAAAAAAAGTTTTAATTGATTCAATAAGTTCTTGTGGATTTTTAACATCAAACAACAACCCATTTTGCTCATGAATAACAAACTCATTATTGCCGGGGATGTTTGATGCAATGATTGGAATCCCTGCAGCTGCGGCTTCGAGTAGTGCTAAAGAAAATCCTTCAGAACGGGACGGCAGAACGAAAACATCCATTGATTTATAATATTCATAAATATTATCAACAAAACCCGGAAGAATTACTCTATCGGAAGAAATTCCAAATGTTGCGGCGTAATCAATCACATCCTGCTGCTTCTCAGTTGGAATCCCAATGATCAAAAGAGCAAACTCCTGTTCGAGTTTAGCGAACGCCTCAAATAAAATATCAAACCCCTTCCTCTCTTTATGAAACCAGCTCGAAACACCGATTACATATTTATCATTAATTTGATATTGATTTCTGATTATTGCACCATCTATTAGCGAAATATTTTCGGGATATTCTGTAACGTTATGAATTACTCTCACAAAGTTTTTTTTCAATCCCGATCTAATCAAATCAGCTGCCACACCCTGGCTGCAGGCTAAAGTCATGTCGCAATAAAAATTATAAATTAAAGAGCCAATAATCGGAATTGATTTAGACATGTTCTGACGGTAAGCAACATTAATAATATTTTTACCTAATTTAGATTTGAGTGAGTTGCCTATTTTCCGATCAAGTGAATGATATGTAATACAAATATCTGGTTTATTTATTTTAACATCCGATAATATTTGATCAAATAAATGAGAATACTTTTGAGTGCTGTCAAACTCGATTGTTTTAATATTTTTGTCTTTTGCTCTTCTTTCGGTAAGAGAATTTTTTGAAACGACAAGAGTAACATCGTTGCCCAATTCACTTAATACAACTGAACTTAGAATTGCCATTTTAGCACTTCCGGCATAGCCATCACCAAAACTGAATTGATAAATTTTATATTTCATTTAAATGTGATTGATTAAGAATGATTCATATTTCTTATATTTCAATTAGGGAATGATAGAAAATCATACTTAAAGTAAAATTAAGAATAAATAAATTTTAATCAGCATGACCAATAAACAAATTCCATCCTGCAAAAGGTTCTCCGGTTACAAGCCATGCTTTACCGATTACGATTGTTGGACTAATGGATGCAAAGATAATGTTCCAATCGGCAAAAAAATCTTAATAATTAATCTTGATGCAATGGGTGATGTATTAATGACCACCGCACAGCTTCCTGCTTTAAAAAAGAAATTCCCCGAATCAACTATTTATTGGGTCACTCTAAAAATCGCCGCTCCCCTTCTTTACAATAATCAATTCATTGATAAAGTTTATTCATTCGATGCAGAGTCAATTTTAGTTTTAGAACAAATTGAATTCGATATTATTTTGAACGTTGATAAATCACAACGCTCCTGTGCTCTTCTTAATAAATTAAGTGCTGAAAAAAAATTCGGTTTTGGATTAGACAACGACGGCAAAATTATTCCGATGAACGAAAGAGCATTTTACAATTATCAGCTCGGCATGGATGATCATTTAAAATTCAAAGTGAATAAAAAAACCGGACAGCAATATTTAGCCGAGACATTCGAACTTGATTTTAAAAATGATGAATATGTTTTTGCTTTCACTGATGATGAAGAATTATTCATTGAAAGAACCCGAAAGAAATATAAACTTAAAAAGAGTGATAAAGTTATTGGCTTCAATACAGGCTGCTCTGAATTGTATCCGAATAAGAAGATGACAGTCGAACAGCACATTTACTTGATTGATAATCTTCTTAAAAAGAGAAAATACAAAATATTATTGCTTGGCGGACCGGAAGATCAAAAAAGAAATGAAATAATTTACTCGCACTTCAAGAGTAAAATAATAAACACTCCAACTAACGAAGGAGTTAGACGAGGTGCTTGTTATGAGGCTCTTGCTGATGTAATCATTACAGGTGATTCTTTCGGTATGCATCTTGGAATTGCTTTGAAAAAATTTATCATTGTTTGGTTTGGTGTTAGCTGCTGGAATGAAATTGAATTATATAATCGCGGTGTAAAACTTTTCCAGGATAATTTATTTTGCTCACCATGCTGGAAGAAGAACTGTCCCTACAATCTTGAGTGCATTAAACAAATTGATTTGAAGAGAATCTTTTCTGAAACTGAAAATTATTTCCTGAAGAAAGATGTTTAACTATTTCGAATTTGCCCGGAGATGTAATCGTCCGCTCATACTTGATGGTGCAAATGGAAGTTTGCTTCTCAATTCGGGAATAACTTCCGATAAATATTTGTGGACATCCGCAGCAAACATTTTAAATCCTGAGAAAGTACTCTCTGTTCACCGTAAATATTTAAAGGTTGGGGTAGATATTATTACTACAAATACTTTCCGAACAAATCCCTCTGCAGTCAAGCAGTCAACTCTGAATCAAACCGAACTTGTGAAAGCAGGAGTATTGCTCGCAAAAGAATCTACTAAAAAATATAATGCCATTATTGCTGGTTGCAATCCGCCTGCCGAAGATTGTTATCAACGCAGAAGAACAATTTCTATAAAAGAATTAAAGTACAATCATCATAAACATATTTCACAATTGATAGAATATGGAAGTGATTTTGTATTGAACGAAACTCAAAGTCATTTTGACGAAATAAAAATTATTTCTGCTTATTGTTCGAAAAATGAAATTCCGTACGTGGTTAGCTTCTACTTCGACGATAAATTAAAACTGCTTTCCGGTGAAAATCTTTTCAGTGTTCTTGACTATGTCAGGCAATTTAATCCGCTGGCAATAGGTTTTAATTGTATCTCGCCAGATATTTTTCTGAATGTAATTCAAAAACAACTCAAAAATATTATTTGGGGTTTTTATTTAAACTGCGGTGATAGTGAACATTCATCTGAAAAAATTACATGTTCCATATCACCTGATGATTATCTTAAAACAATAAAATTATCATTAGATAAATCTCCGTCTTTTATCGGAGCTTGCTGCGGGTCCACACCACTGCATATTTCAACATTAAAAAAATACTTCGATGGAAAAATTAATAATTCAAGCACCGGCTAAAATAAATTTTGGTCTGCACGTCATAGATCAGCGGCCGGATAAATACCATAATATTGAGACAATATTTTATCCGATTAAATTATATGATACACTAACTTTTGAAGAGTCAGACCATTTTGAGATAATTACGAATTCAAGTGAATTGAATCAAAATAAATTTAATTTGATCGCGGAAGCTAAAGATTTGCTGCAATCTTATAGTGGTAAAGAGATGAATATTAAAATCACACTCGAAAAAAAAATCCCGATTGGCGGCGGTATGGGTGGTGGAAGTTCTGACGCTGCAGCAACCTTAAAAGGACTTATTAAACTATATGACGTTAATATCAGTGATGATTTGCTTAAAAAATTTGCACTGCAAATGGGATCTGATGTTCCATTTTTTTTGAATCCCATCCCCTCACTCGGTTTCGCCCGCGGTGAAAACTTAATTCCCATTGATAATTTTTATATTGATTTTAATATTCTTTTAATCTATCCCAACATTAACGTTTCTACCAAGTGGGCTTTCGCCAAGTTAAAATTGAGTGAGCATAATTTTTCTTTAAGAAATTTTACGGAAGATCTTTGGAGGGATACCAAAAAAATGCGTTCGTTAGTAAGAAATGATTTTGAGCGTCGTGTTTTCAGCCATTTCCCGGTACTTTCTGAAATTAAAAAGAAACTTTATTCCCTACACGCTCAGTATGCTTTAATGACCGGTACCGGTTCAACAATTTTTGCGTTATTTAGAAATAAAGATGAAGCCGCAAATGCGAAATCAATTTTTGAAGAAAAGTTCTTCACCTTTCTTCAACTTCGCGGGAAAAATTAACTCACGGCATTCTCAGTATACTCAACAAATCCTTTCGTAGCATTAATTCTGATTATTGCCCCAAATGGTACTGTCAATTTATCAGCAATATGACCGTGCGGAAAATTATAAACCACTGGTTTGCCAAGGTGTCCAAAGTAATGATCCATAACTTCACCCAGAGTTAGTGATCGTTTTGCCGGGTCATTTTCATAACACTCTGCAAACCGCCCAATGAGTACTGACTTAATCTGCTGAAATATTTTAGCCAGCCGAAGATGATTCAACATTCGATCAATTTTATAAGGCATTTCTCCAATATCTTCAAGCAGAAGAATTTTATCTTTCATATTAGGCAGAAAACTTGTTCCAATTAAAGAATTAATTAGCGATAGATTTCCACCCACCAACCTGCCGGCGGCTGTGCCTTTAGTTAATGTTCTTATCTTCATTTCATCGGCTAATTTGACTTTCCCAATTTTTTTATTCGTAGTTACTAAAGTCCAGAACATTTCTTCGGTGTATGTGCTGATAGGATCAACGAAATCAACTGCCGGCATTGGTCCGCCAAAAGTAATCAAACCAGCCTTTTCGAGGAAAGCCATTTGTAATGCTGTGATATCTGAATAGCCAACAAATATTTTGGGATTTTTCTGAATCAATTTATAATTAATTTTATCAAGCAATCGGGGTGAACCGAAACCGCCTCGTAAACAGAAAATTGCTTTTACATTTTTGTTTGCAAACATTGAGTGTAGGTCAGATAATCTTTCATCATCTGTGCCGGCGAGGTATCCATAGTACTGACCGACATTTTTCCCAACCTCAACCTTAAAAGAATTTTTTTCAAAGTATTTTACGCTTTTCTCTATCTTTGATAAATCTTCAGGCGTTGAAGCCGGGGAAATTAAGCCAATTACATCCCCTTTTTGAATCCGCTTTGGTTTCTGAATTCTCATTTAACATCCCGTTTTATTATTTTGGTATTCACTTAAATGAAAATAATCAACGGATGATACTCTTCCAACAGATACATTAAATAAATTCAAAATATTAAAAAAATGAAGAACATAATTTTAAGCCAATCTTTAGCCGTTAAAAATCAACACTTAAAGGAAAAAATTAAAAAAATTAAACTGGTTTTAACAGATAATGATGGTGTTTTGACCGACAATGGAGTTTATTATTCTGCGAATGGTGAATTAATTAAGCGCTTTTCGATCCGTGATGGAATGGGAATTGAACGACTAAGAGAGATCCTTGGAATTGAAACCGGCATTGTTACCGGAGAAAATTCTGAAGCGATTCGCCGACGTGCAGAAAAATTAGCAATTACAAATCTGTACCTGGGTGTAAAAGATAAATTGGAAGTACTTCAAATTATTTTGAAAAAACATCAATTGAGAAGTGAAGAAATAGCCTATATCGGAGACGATGTAAACGACATTGAAATTATCAAAGCAGTTGGTTTTTCTGCTTCACCCGCCGATGGAATGCCGTTTATAAAAGAAATCGTAGATTATGTGTGCGAAGCCCGAAGCGGAAATGGGGCATTCAGAGAATTGGCTGAATTAATTATCGCCATCCAAAAATCCTGATCAAAATATTAGATGATGGGTAGTTATTGTTTAATTTTTAACTGTAATGGTTATTGATCCGGGTTTTACAATTCCCTGAACCTGAACATTTGTTCTTCCATTCTTTCCAATTTCAGTTCCGGTTCCAGTAATTACAACTCTGTTTCTTTCCGGCTGAATTTTTACTTTAATTTTTCCGAGTACGTATTTCTTGAAGAAGGGTGAGGTTTCAAAACCCGTGTAATCATTTCCTCCGCCTTGTAATTCTTTAGGTTTTTTATAATACACCTGTGCGTCAACGGCTATGTAAGTTACATCGTGAGCGACAAGATCTCTATTTGAATCAGAAGCATTGTTTTTAAATAAACTCAAACCAAAATAAATTGCAGCTGCAACAATAATTGCTCCCAATATTATTAATAACATTTGTTGTGAGCCCATTTTAATTCCTTTATTTTTTTGATGATTATATTTTAATCATAAAAGTTAAACGACTAAAAATAATTTATTTGTAGTAGTAATTTAATCTATCTCAAATTAACTTCTGCAATTTGTTTTCCCTTCTAAATTATTTTTAAGATAACGTGAAAATTAGCCTGAAATTTATTCAGCCACAGTATTTGCACCGACTGTCCCCACCTTTCTTCCTTCGAGAGAGTCATCAGCAAGAATGCTTAAGTGTTCCTTTATTGAATTCGCAGAGATTGAATCAAAAGCAGCATAAAATGTTTTTTTATTTTGAGCTGAGATTGTAGCAATAAAAAATAATATAAGTATTATAAATGTTGTAAAATATTTTTTCATTGTTATAAAATTAGATAAAACTTTGCTGTAAAA
>DAOLIQ010000081.1:0-14414 GCA_035328465.1 Ignavibacteriaceae bacterium
ACGGTCTCCCGACCGTTCCGAATAATTCGGATCTTGCATCAGGAATCTATATTTATCAAATAATGGTAAAGAACGAAAACAACATCCCGGTTTTTACTGATATGAAAAAGATGATCTATTTAAAGTAGGGGCAGGACTCCTGTCCGCCCGATTTGACTCCAGTCCGCCCGATTTGTCTGACAAGATGAAACGTCAAAAGTCAAACGTGAAATGAAAAGCAATTAAACAATTAGACAATTATACCCCCCACCCATCAGAAATACGGATTGGGAATAATAAATAATAACTAATAAATATTAAATTAAAAATCATTCGGAGGTACAAAATGAAACGAGTAAAACAATTCTTGTTCCTTTTAGTTTTTTTCTTTTGCATTCTGTTTAAAGAGGTGCTTGCACAGGTAATAACACCGCCAACTCAATTCCCTTATGGTGTTTATCTTTCTAAAAGAGATTCATTAAATCCGGTAACGTATGAGTACGTGGATGATCTTGGTATGAATACCGTAATTCAATATGCAAATGGGGATAACCCTGCACTTAATGATATACTGGATAAATATAACCTGGTGGCAATAAAGAATGACTCTCAAAACGACGCAGTAGCTTATTATTCAGCGGGGTATTATACAAAATGGGAAGCCGAGGATACAACAAAGAACGAACTTGAAACAGGAATAAAAGCTGATTTTGGTTCTGCTACGAACTATTCCAATATTGCTTGTTGGACAAGTGGCACAGACTTAGAGAATACAAATACTATTATGTTGAGAGGTCCTCAATACAGGCAGGATAAAAAATATGTACCATGGTATTTAAATGAACTTCTTCAGTATAAACTACGATTTAATGTTGCAGTTTCAACGATAAATGGTATAACACCTGAGCCTACAGATCCTGTGTGTAAAGTATCGGTGATATTCACCTACATAAATGATCAAGGGATAACGATTGATTACCCATTGGAGGGGGCAGAGTTAACATTATATGTGAGTTCATTTACCGGTGAATCATTCGAGCCTTTTGAAATAGTTTATTCCTACCCCCCGGAGTTTGAACAATATAATTCTAAAATGGAGGGACTAAATCAATATGAACTGCTGGATTATGATGACACCTATCCTGGCACAGGAATTCAGTTCAAGGTTACCTGGTTTGGGAATAAGCAGTTATATGTTGATAACTTCCAGGTTTTTGATGAGCGTATCGGAAGCAGAATTGTTGACCTTTACCCACAGGTAGTTTTCGATATAACATCATTTGCAAATAAATATAATGACTGGGATAATATAAAATATTTTTTTAATGTAAGTGAACCGCAGACAATTGACCGGTACACTCCGATGAAAATCGTAGATGATATTCTTGAAGCTATGAATAAACCAAAAGGTATTGCAGAATTTTTTCCTCAGTGGAATGGGTGGAGAAATGGGGATAGGACAATCTATAAATTCAAAGAGATGGCAAATCCTGAAAAAATGATGATGGAGTTCATAACTTTCGTTGAAGGTAAACCAATGGAGGAAATGTACGAATACCAGAGATACCTTTTAACGGAACTATCGGATGTTAATCCTGTCTTTTGGCACGAATCATTAATAGCCGAACCGACCTTACCAGATGGAAGCAAGTGCTGGTTATATTCACCGCCCCCAGAAAAGTTAAATGCTTCAATTATGCTTTCACTATCATTTGGTGCTAAGGGGGTGTTTTTTTGGATGTTGACATCCACCGATTTAAAATATGAAGTAAATTGCAATAGCGAAGTATGGTACAAGAATATTCTAGACGAAAATTACTTGCCTAACGAACCGTTAGATGGTTATATAAAAAATGATCTATCACCAAGAATGAATGGAGTATTAGGCTCAACTGATGATACTACTCTTACTTACACTTTCCCCGAAGGCCAAGGCTGCCTTGACTGCACTTGCGTCAGTCTTCATCTCACCTCCGTCATGCTTGACCATGCCATCGTTGTGCGTTAGATAATTTGCAGAAATGTATTAGAATTGTTGGTAGAGTACTGGTAGGTGGATTGATTTAAAACAAAAGCCGCCCACTCTCGCAGACGGCTTCTTGCATTTGTTAAAAATAATTTTATTTCAGTCAATTAGAGTAGTTAAGCAACAGTTACCTCTTTGGTTAAATAAACATCCTGTATGAGATTCAATAATTTCACACCGTCAGCCATCGGACGCTGGAAACCTTTACGACCTACGATAAGCCCCATTCCCCCTGCACGTTTATTTATCACAGCAGTTTTTACTGCTTCAGCAAAATCATTTTCACCGCTCGCACCGCCGCTATTAATTAACCCCGCCCTTCCCATATAATTATTAATTACCTGGTAACGCGTTAGATCAATCTGATGATCAGTAGTTAAATCCGAATAAACTTTTTTGCTTGTCTTCCCATAATTTTTAAGAGCGTTATAGCCGCCGTTATTCTCCGGAAGTTTCTGCTTGATAATGTCAGCTTCGATAGTAACACCAAGATGATTTGCCTGTCCTGTTAAGTCAGCCGAAACGTGATAATCTTTATCTTTTTTGAATTCACTATTTCGTAAGTAGCACCACAAAACAGTTGCAAGTCCAAGTTCGTGAGCATAATGAAAAGCTTGACTTACTTCAACTATCTGACGAGCACTTTCTTCAGAGCCGAAATAAATTGTTGCGCCGACAGCCGCTGCACCCATATCATAAGCCTGATCAACGCTTGCAAACATAATCTGATCGAACTTATTCGGAAACGTAAGCAGTTCGTTATGATTAATTTTAACGATGAAAGGAATTTTGTGCGAATACTTTCTTGCAGTCATTCCGAGGACACCGAGTGTAGAGGCAACTGCATTACACCCTCCTTCGATAGCAAGCTTAACAATATTTTCAGGATCGAAGTAAGCAGGATTTGGCGCGAACGAAGCTCCGCCGGAATGCTCAATCCCCTGATCAACAGGAAGAATTGAAAGATAACCTGTACCAGCAAGTCTGCCGTGATTAATAATCCACTGAAGATTGCCGAGCACGCGGTTGTTGCGGTCGCTTTGGGCAAATATTCTATCGACAAAATCAGGTCCCGGTAAATGTAGTTGTTCCTTTGGGAATTTTGCTTTGTAAGTAAGAAGTGATTCGGCATCAGTTCCGAGTAATTCTTTAATTTTGTTTATCATTTTTTCTCCATCGTTTTATTTGAAAAGTTTTTTGTTTTTATCTTAAGTAAAATTAAGGTTAAATCAGATGTGATTCAATTTTATAATTTTTTCTGGATCTCATTAAAAATCTTTTCAGGGTGATAGCGTGAATTTTCGATGAACCATTTCCCTGTTTCCATGCCGCCGCAAACAACCCCAGCTAAAAATATCCCTTCCACATTTGTCTCGAAAGTTTCCGGATCAAAAACAGGACTCATTTCCGAACTTTGATTTATTTCAATACCTACACTTTTTAAGAAATTAAAATCCGGATGATAACCGGTCATTGCGAGTACGAAGTCATTTTCAATAGTAACTTTTCCATCAGGAGTTTGAATATCAATTTCATTTTCTCTAATGCTGGTTATTTCAGAATTGAAAAAAGCTTTTATAGAGCCTTCGTTGATTCGATTATCAATATCGGGGCGCACCCAATATTTTACGCTATCCTTCAGCTTCTCTTCTCTAACTATCATTGTTACTTGAGAACCTCTTCTGAATGTTTCAAGCGCAGCATCAACGGAAGAGTTGCCGCCGCCAATCACTGCAATTTTCAAATAAGCATAAGGGTGAGCTTCATCAAAATAATGCTTTACTTTCGGTAGATCTTCACCCGTAACATTTAACTTATTCGGATGATCGAAAAATCCTGTGGCAATAATTATTTTTTTTGCAGTGTAGCTCCTCTTTTCTGATTTGACTTCAAATCCGTTGGTATTTTTTTTAATCGAAAGAACCTTTTCAAATGAATTTACATTGAGTTTCCACGCGTCTTTGACTCTGCGGTAATATTCAAGTGATTCTCTGCGGGTTGGTTTATCACCATGCGAAACAAAAGGAACATCACCAATTTCCAGGCGATCCGAGGTTGAAAAAAAAGTCATGTTGGTTGGATAATGAAAAAGAGAATTGACAAGACAGCCTTTTTCTAAAATAAGATAGGACATATTCCTTTTTGCGGCTTCTATTCCGCAGGCTAATCCTATAGGACCGGCTCCAATAATTAAGACACTGTACATAAAAAGTTTGTGGATTTTTGATAGGCAAGTTAAGAAATGATATTCTGATCTTTAATCAATTTAAAATAAAAAATGCCGGAACTAATCCGGCATTTGAAAAACAATTTTGTTTAATCAATTATTTCGATCAAAGCACTTGTAACTGTTTTGTCTCTGTCGTCAAGTAAAAATACTCTATAAAAACCTGGCTCTTCGAACTTTAGATCACTTTCATCATTCTTTGCGAAGTATATATAGCTCATGTCTTTCTCAACCGAAAAGCTGAATTTTTTGTAGTATTCAAAATCACGGGTTCTTGGATTGTATTTATCAAACTGAATTGAAACATCATCAAGCCTTAAGGCATGATCACATTTTACCATTACAGTAAGATACCCGGTGGTGAATCTATCACTTACACCGATTTCGCCATCCTGACTGTCGTATCTTTCACAGAAGTAAAGAACGGGTTCGGACTGCGCAAATACATTGGAGTTAACTCCAAGAATCAAAACAAACAGAAGTGCTGAGAACAAGAAATACGCTTTTTTCATTAGTGCTCCTTATAATTTGGTTATAAATTTTTTGGAATTATCTAACTAAAAATTATGCCATTCAGGAACCACTGAAAATTATTGATTTTTTTTATAAAACAAAACAAAAAAATCTTAAAGTCGGTCAGTAAATACACTATTTCTAAATAGATGTATCAAATTTCAGACAAGAGCAGGAACAAGAAAAGTTCTTTTGGGAATTTTTTACCTGTTAACTTTGTAATATTAACCTACAATTTTCAAGAGCATGAACAAATTAACACATTTATGTTTTGACCTCGACGGGACTTTAATAAACTCTTTCTATAATATTTACTTTGCAACTAATGAAACCTTAAAAAGGTTGGGGATAAAATCAATAATCGGTGAAACTGATTTTCGTTTAACAATCGGGCTTCACTTTAATGACATTTTTAATAAACTAAATATTCCAGTAAAAGACTTTGATGAGTTTATTTGCCTGTATAAAAAGATTTATTTTGATTTTATAGATTCGTCGAAAATCTATCCGGCTGTGATTGAAACCCTCCAATTTCTTTACACTAAAAATATTAAAATATCTCTGCTTACTACAAAAGCTCAGGATCAAACGGATAAAATTATTGATCACTTTGAATTACGTAAATATTTCGCCTTAATCATGGGAAGACGTGACGGCATTGCTCATAAACCTTCTGCCGAGCCTCTTCAAATAATCTGCAGGGAATTAAATGTTTTTCCATCTGCAACAATAATGGTGGGTGATACTGAACTTGATATCAGATGCGGGAAAGCTGCCGGGACAAAAACCTGTGCGGTAAATTATGGTTATAGAACAGAAGAATTATTATTGAAAGAAGAGCCCGATTTTATTATAAATTCGATTGAAGAAATTATCCCGTTAGTTTCATAAACACACCGGTAGAATTTCTAACTTAGTTTTTCAATTGCTTTGTCAACGGACTGATGGGTTCCATAAATAACTAAAGTATCTGCGGCTTTCAATATTTCTTTGCCTGAAGGATTTGAAATAGTTTTACCGCCTCTTACTATTGCAATTATTGTTGCGTCTGTTTCGGCACGAAGGTTTATTTCAGAAATACTCTTCCCAATAAATTTATTCACAGTGTTAACATAAAATGATTCAGTTAACCCTTGTGCAAGAATTTCATCGAGGTGTACAAACGAACCAATATCCATCCCCTCCTTTCTTAGTAAGCTGTAAGATTCCTGCCGAAGCATTGTAGTTTGCTGCATTATTACATTTAAAGGTATGTGATATTTTTCTAAAACTTTTCTAAATATCTGAAGTGCAGTTTCAAACTCTTCCGGTATTACCTCATCCGCCCCCAGCTTTTTCAGCTCGTCGACTTCATTTATATATCTTGTACGAACAAGCGCATAAACCCGTGGGTTAATTTTTTTTGCAAGGCTTAAACTGCTTTTAGTTATTGCCGGATCGGAAATTGCGAACACGATGATATTTGCTTTATCAATTGAAACCGCCCGAAGGATTTCTTCTTTACTGATATCGCCATACATTATTTTTTCACCCCTTGCTTTTTCTCTTTTGACCGTGTCTGGATTTAATTCTGCTACAATGTATGGAATTCCGGTCTCCTTTAATACACGGGCAAGATTGCTTCCATTTAATCCAAACCCTGCAATAATCACGTGCGCTGAAAGTTTACCCTGATGAAGATTGTGATCACCATAAGTGTCATAATTTTTAGAAAATATAGAAAGATGGGGAGATACCTTAATGATGAACGGTGTAAGTATCATCGTAAAAATTGTTGATGCTAAAAAAATATTATAGGCATCAGTGCTTAACAGACTGTAGTTGTTTCCTGTTTGTGCAAGTACGAAAGAAAACTCACCAACCTGAGCCAATGCTAATCCAGTTAGAACAGCTATCCTAAATGGATATTTGATGAATAATACGATTGAAATAATAATTGCTGACTTTATCAAAATAATTCCAAGCGAAAAAGACAGTATCAGAAGTGGATTAGAAACCACAAATGAAATATTAAGAAGCAAGCCAATCGAAACGAAAAAAATACTATTGAACGCATCTTTGAAAGGAATAATTTCAGAAAGTATTTGGTGATTATAATCTGATTCGGCAAGTATCAACCCGGCGACAAAAGCACCCATTGCAAATGATAGTCCCAATGAATATGTTAAATAAGCTGTTCCAAGCAGCAGTAAAATTATCCCCACAGTAAAAGCTTCACGAAGTCTCAGCCTTGCAATCTGGTGAACAATTTTCGGCATCAGTAATTTTGCCGAAAAAAGTATTATCGCAATTGAACTAAAAGCAGCAAATAATTTTAAAATTATCTCTCCCGCTGTTAATCCTTCTTGTGAACCAAGTAAGGGAATTAATAAAAACACAGGTACAACTGCTAAATCTTGAAAAATCAATATCCCGAGAGATATTTTTCCTTGAATTGTTTCAAACTCATTTCGATCTGAAAATATCTTCAATACTATTGCCGTACTCGAAAGGCTTAAAAGTAATCCATAAAAAATTGCAAGCCTGACTTCAATGTTGAGACCGTAAAATATCAAAGTACCGATTAAAACAGTTAATATAAATTGAAGTCCGCCGGCAACGATTAAAAACTTTTTTATCTTTACTAATTGTGAAAATGATACTTCTAACCCAATAGTAAACATAAGAATCATCACACCGATCTCTGCCATTACCTCCACTTCATCAATTGACCTGATGAGATTAAAGCCAAATGGACCGATTATCATTCCGGCAATCAAAAACCCAACTATGCTTGGAAGATTAATTTTTTTAAAAAGAAATATTATCGGAAGTGCTACAAGCAGGATTACAACAATATCCCGGATAATTATAAATTCATGCATACCGGATTAACTATTACACCCACCCGCGCAGTTTGCAGGCTTGCGCTACTCTTGCAACACCCACCACCATTGCCGCTAATCTCGAATGAACTTTCTTTTCTTTAATCGCTTCCTGTACAGTATGATAAGCTTTCGTAAGAACCTTGTCCAGCCGTTTATGTATTTGAGATTCTTCCCAGAAATATGAATAGCTGTCCTGAACCATCTCAAAGTATGAAACAGTAACTCCACCTGCGCTGGCGAGTATATCTGGGATCACGTGTACTTTATTTTTATGCAGAATAATATCAGCTTCGGGAGTTGTAGGTCCGTTTGCAAGTTCACAAACTATTTTTGCTTTAATACTCCGGGCATTCTTTGCAGTGATTGCATTTTCTAATGCGGCTGGATATAGTACCTCAACATCAAGTTCAAGAAGAGCACCGTGAGGAATTTTTTTGACTCCCGGGTAATCTGCTATAGACCCATTTTTTAATTTAAAAGTAACGAGATCTTTAGGGTCAAATCCCTTGCTGTTATAAATTGCACCGCGCGAATCGCTGACAGCAACCAATTTACCTCCCCCAAGCATTTCCTGGTGAAGAAGTGCTGCACGCTGTCCAGCATTTCCAAAACCTTGAATTGCATAGTTCTTAGTTGGATCAAAACCCAATACCTTGCAAGCTTCTCGAACAGAGATAACGCCGCCGCGTGCAGTAGCATCTCTTCTGCCTTCTGTTCCACCGACCTGCTGGGGTTTATCTGTGAATGCACCTGGCTGATGACTGTTGATTATCGTTTCGTATTCGTCCATCATCCAGGACATTGTTTGCGGATTTGTATAAACATCTGGAGCGGGAATATCCCTATCTACACCTATTAAAGGTGCAACTGCTCTGATATATTCACGAGAGAGGTTTTCTAATTCTCGTTCAGACATTGACTTTGGGTCGCAGCAAACTCCTCCTTTACCTCCTCCAAGCGGGATATCCACAACTGCGGTTTTCCAAGTCATCCAGCATGCAAGAGCCCGAATTGTGTCCACTGTTTCTTCCGGGTGAAAACGAATACCCCCCTTAGCAGGTCCGCGTGCAAAGTTGTATTGTATCCGGTAAGCCTGAAAGATTTTTTTCTTACCGTTATCCATTTGAACATGCAAAGTAAATGCATATTCCCTTTGCGGGACACTCAATAGTTCAATCGTTGCTTTATCAAGATTAAGAAGCTTCGCTGCCTCTTGCATTTGCTGCTGCGCGACTTTAAAAGAATTATAAGATTGCATATTAACTCCCTTGATCTTTCTTTTTTTCAATGTCTGGTTTGTTTTGATTTTCAATATCTTCACGTACATCAAGTATGATTCGATACCAGCAATTCTTGCATACAAGTGCACGATCCACACTTAAAAGCACCTGCTGCCATGGAGTAAGTTTGTGTCCGCAATGGGGGCAGGAATCAAACACCTTTGAACTATCTGATTTATTTTCAATCAACTTTTTCCTCCGGTTTTAAAATTATTCCTCTATTATTTTGACCATTCATTTTAACAGTAATCGGGTTCTTAAACCTTAAGTGGCGCGTAAAAGTTTTTGCTTCATAAATTTTCTGACCTAACAGCCAATCCCAATCTATAAATGCATTTTCATAGCTTGTGTTCACTGTAAA
Organism: Ignavibacteriaceae bacterium; assembly: GCA_035328465.1. GTDB lineage: Bacteria > Bacteroidota > Ignavibacteria > Ignavibacteriales > Ignavibacteriaceae > JADJEI01. The sequence goes on from DAOLIQ010000081.1 coordinate 9,254, forward strand.
ATATCCGATCATGAAAGAAGTGATATTCTGAAAGAAATGAGAACCTTGCGAAGGTTCAACCGACATTTCCTTAAAACTGCTTTCAACTATGGCGCGTGCCCCTGCAATTTGTTCCCAGCCTACAGGTATTCCAAGCCACGGATCATTTGATCCCCATCTGCCTACCCCTATCAGAATGTACGGACGAGTTTCAGTTATTAGTTTGCTGTTAAATGCACTTACCTCTGCAGCAACTTCCCGGCTTTTACTTCTATCAAATAAATGATAGTCAACAAAAACTATATCATAAATATCATTTAACAACCCATTACCTAAAACCTGATTGCTGTAACAAATAATTTTTTCTTTCTGCAAATCGTTAATCTCAAGTTGTTCAACTTCATGTTGAATAACAAGCGGACGCATTTGAAGTATCCCGAATTCCTTTTTTTTCTTCCCGGGCGGATTCATATTTACAGCGAACTCGATTTCCACCGGCGTACCCATTCCCCATGTTCCCATGTCAAGAAGTAATTCTATGATTTGAGGAAGGGGGAATAGATTGTTCCTTAAAATTGGTCCAAATGTAACAAGCCGCGGGCCTGACCTTGATAAGCCATCGTAGATAGCGTCATTATTAACAAGGTAAGTTGAACCTACGTGATTTAGTGTGCCATCCTTTTCAGCGGTTTCAAGTTCATATTCTTCTACAAGCATATCGTGGGTCACATCGCCAAAGTTAGCAGTTTGATCTAATCGCAGGGCATAGAATTTTCTTTGACTGTTATTGAATGATTCCTTTATTGAATGAAACTGAATTAAGTCTGCAGGATATTTAGGGCAGAAGCGAACTGTATTTCCCCCCTCCACAACTACTTTTCCTAAACCAAGTGCAGCCGAGACAATCCCATCGGTAGATTTTTGGGGTGACAGCGGATAAAAATTATATGACTTTGCCACCCCTGAAAAATCAGGATAGAATCGGTTATCGAAAGTTCTGCCAACTGTTTTTTGAATGATCACCGCCATCTTTTCTTCTTCAAGCCGATAGGAAGTTACTTTTATGTAATCTTTTGCACTTCGATAAAATGTTGAAGCATAAACTCTTTTTACTGTCATCAGCAGATCGTTCAATCTTACCAGGGGGTTTGAATGATTATTCGGAATCATGTAAGTCTCATAAACTCCTGCGAACGGATGATATTGCGAATCTTCCAGCAAGCTTGATGACCTTACAGCGAGCGGCGAATGAACTAAATCAAGAAATGCCATCAGCTCTGCAATAATATCTTCGGGAAATTTTTCTGCAGCAAGAAACCGGTGTGTTATTTCTTCATCATTGCTGCAGTTAAGAGCAAATTCTCTTAGATTATTTTCATCCAGGAACTGATCGAAAACATTTGTAGCTATAACAACAGCGGGCGGAACTGAAACGATAACATCTTTAAATTGATCTCGCACATTATAATTGTTAATCAAAGTGTTCACAAATCCAAGTCCGCGCGCCTTACCGCCAAGCGAACCCTGACCGATCCTCGCAAAACTCGAGTCGGGATCAAATATTTCCTTTTTGAAATCAGTTATTATTCCCCGCTGCCTTAATTGACGGTATGTGTGCAGCGCGCGAATTAAATCCTGCCTTAAGGCTTCATCATTCGGGTAGTCTGAAACTTTCCGAGGACGCAATTGATATGCTAACCAGAATTCCGTGCGTGCTTTCAGCCAGTTTGAAAAATGATTGCGTGCTCCATGGAATAGAATACTTTCCTTTGGTACAACTTTTAACTGATCTTCAAGACTTTTAAGATCATTTGCTCTGCCAACTTCAACCCCTTCCGGTGTTCGAAATATAAAATCACCAAAACTGAAGTGATTATTCATGAACATTCTCAACTCGTTCAGAAGGGTGGGGGATTCCTTTAAGATAAATGAAGCACCAACTTTTTGTGCATCACTTGCATTATCGGGATTATTGGAAGAGAGTAAAATGGGAATGTCCGGATGCTCTGTTTTAACATTACGTGCAAAATCAATCCCTGCTTTGGGATCCTGCTTCCCGTTTCTGGGAAAATCAATATCGGAAATTACACCAAGCACTAGCTCTTTGTAATTTTCAAACGCTGTCCATGCTTCTTCATAGTTAGAACATAAAAGAATTTTCGGACGGGCGCGCATTCGCAAAAATTTGTGAGTGAGATTTATTCCCTCCGAGATGAGTCTTTGCGATTGATTAAGTATCTCCGTATAAATAATAGGAAGATAAGATGAATAGTACCTCACATTATCTTCAATAAAAATTATCACCTGCACGCCGACAATTTTTGTGTCATGCTCAACATTCATTCTGTCTTCAAAAAATTTTATCATTGCAATGATGATCCTGAAATCACCCTGCCAGATAAAAATTTTATCGAACACTTCCACTTCGGGATTAAGCAGCAGATATTTCAATTCTTTATTGTCGTGGGCAAGAAGCACAACGGGAATATTAAGCCCGGACTTTTTTACCTTCTTGGCAAAGCTTAGTGCGTGCATATCTTCGATATGGAGGGTGGTGATAATAAGATCAAACCTGTGCTCTTCTTTTGCAAGTGCTATTGCATCATTGCCGCTGGATACGCGTGTAAGTTCGGGGGAGTGGCTGAGGCTTAATCCCTGGTATTCATTGCGGATAAGCTCGTAGAGCCTGCCGTCTTCTTCAAAGAGATAAAGATCATACAAACTTGAAACGAGAAGTATATCACGAATCCTGAGGCGCATTAGATTCTGGAAACCCTGGAAGCGGTTGCCATAACCATGCTCAACGAAGAAATCATCAAAACTTATTTTAGGATCGAGTGTCTGTTCTTCCATAAAATTCTTTTCAATTTAAGTTTAACTTAATAGAACAGAGATTTTACAAAGTAAATGAAAAATCACTATGCTTAATTATCAAAAATATTTTATTAAAAGAAAGAGGAAGTAACAATATTTAAATGGATTTGGATAATTCCAGCTTAACCCCGTATCCCTTTGGCTGATTGAAAATTACTGTTACAGTTTGGAATGCATTGGTAATCATAGTTTTATTTTAGGTGGAGTTGGAGTGAATGTCTCTTCAACTAAAGATATGAGTTTAATTTAATGTGAGGGAAGATTATATTAGGAAAAATTTCCTTACTTTTACAGCATAGTTAAACCGAACAATATCAATCAAAGTCAAAATAGTGTCAAACTTACAACTTAAACTATTTGCCCCGGGTGATTTTTTAACACTTACAGAAGCAAGTGAATGGGCAGCCGAACATCTTGGTAAAAAGGTTACCAATTCTAATATTTCTTATCTCATCAACTATGGCCGTATTACGAAATATGGTGAAAATGGAACTGCATACATTTCTAAAAATGAATTAATTGAATATTATAAATCATTTAATGGTAGAAGAGAACACTCATTCAAGAATAAACTTGGTGATGATTTAAACTGGCAGCTATCTTTTGATGATTATACTGAAGCAGAAACAACAAAGCACGTTCATAGATTACATCCTTACAAAGGTAAGTTTATACCCCAATTGGTGGAATACTTTCTTGATAATAAAACAGATGATTTCAAAAAAGAAGTGTTTTTTAAAGAAGGAGACATTGTAGTTGACCCTTTCTGTGGAAGCGGAACAACTTTAGTGCAAGCAAATGAACTTGGCATTAATGCTATTGGAATAGATGTTTCGTTCTTTAATTCATTTATCTCTAATTGCAAGATCGGTGATTATGATTTAGAAGAATTAAAAAAGGAAACATCAATAATTACACTTGAGTTAAAAAAGTTTTTACTAAATAAAAGCACAATACAATTTGAAGAAAAGTTATTACAAGAATTAAATGTTTTTAATAATAATTATTTTCCAAACCCCGAGTATAAGAGAAAAGTCCTGAGGGGTGAGATTAACGAACAAAAATATGGATTGGAAAAAGAGAAAGAATTTTCACCCTCTTTTCAAAATTTAGTAAAGCATTATGATATTGAGCTAAGACAAGAAAAGAATGAAACTTTTTTAGATAGATGGTATTCAAAGCATGTAAGGGAAGAAATTGATTTTGTTTATGCAAAAATCAAGCGATTAAAGAATACTAAAACAAAAGACATCTTAAAAGTTATTTTAAGTAGAACAATTCGATCTTGCAGAGCAACTACTCATTCTGACTTAGCGACCTTGTTAGAACCAATAACTGAGACCTATTACTGCCATAAACATGGAAAAATATGCAAACCACTCTTTTCAATTTTGAAATGGTGGGAAACCTATACCAAAGATACTATTGAGAGGATTGCTGATTTTAACACGCTCAGAACAGAGACAAAACAACTTTGCATAACTGGTGATAGTCGTGAAGTGGAGCTAGCTGAGGAAGTAAAAAAGATTGATAAAAAATTTGCAAGACAAATAAAGAAACAAAAAATCAAAGGAATCTTTTCAAGTCCGCCTTATGTTGGATTGATTGATTACCACGAACAACACGCTTATGCTTATGATTTATTTGGGTTTAAAAGAAGAGATAATTTAGAAATAGGACCTTTATTTAAGGGCAGAGGTAAAGATGCAAGAGAATCTTATGTTGAAGGAATTGCAAAAGTTTTGTTGAATATGAAAAAATATTTTGCTGAAGACTACAACGTGTTACTTGTTGCTAATGATAAAAACAATCTGTATCCAATCATTGCAGAAAAAGCAGGAATGAAAATTGTAAACCAATTCAAACGCCCGGTTTTAAACAGAACGGAAAAGGATAAGGGAGCTTATTCAGAAATAATTTTTCATTTAAAAGAAAAATAGAAATAAAATGGAACAAAAATTTAATTATGGATTAAATTCAAAGCTAAATGTATTTGCACAAAAATTTGGGATAGATAGAAATACAGTACCTGTTGAAGATTTTTTTGAAGCCTTCTCAAATTATGTAATTATTTCTAATCTCTTAGAAGAAGACTTTGAAAGTGTAAATAAAATATCTACTGGTAAATCAAAAGGCATTGATGGTATAGGGATAATTATTAATAATAAGCTTATAACAGCTGAATCTGACCTAGCTAAAATTGGAGAAAATGAAAAGCTTCACATGAATTTTTGTTTTATCCAGTCTACTACCCTAGGTAGTTTTGACAATAAAAAATTTCAATCATTTATTGATGAAGTTGTTAATT
>DAOLIQ010000082.1:0-14350 GCA_035328465.1 Ignavibacteriaceae bacterium
AATTTAATTGAAAGGCTTAAGTGACCCCAAGGGGATTTGAACCCCTGTTACAGCCTTATAATTCAATAAGTTAGATAAAATTGCTTACTATTTTGCTTACTCAAACATCCTTTTAACGAACAATTTTTATTATTGAGTACTGATATTTTATTTCAATCCCCCGCTCTCACTTCTGACTAAATTTCTGAATGAATTTTGTGTTTAGTAGATATTTTATATTAAACTTCTTATACCCACGTAGCTATGATATTTATATTTTAAGTAACTAATGTTTAGGTTTAGTAAGATTAAACTTTTGTATAAACTCCAACTCATTCCATTCTCCTAAAATTTTTATAATTTTAGCTTGTACTCCATGATCATCAACTGAGTCTCTAATATATTCACCCTCAAATTGAACATAAATATTATTATTTGAATGAGGTCCAAATCCAAAGTTTACTGTAGCTTGAGGATTATTGAAAGCATACACACCTACAATTTCAGTTGCCAAGATAGTTTCATTCTTACTCAATTTGTCGTGTTGGGAAGATTTAGTGTTCGCAATTTCAAGATAATGTTTTCTGGCATTCTCAGTAAAAGTACCTTCAAAGCATTCTAAATTGTATACTTCAAGTTCCCGCAATTCATATTTCCAATAATTATCACTCCATTCTCCAGGTATTGCCATATAACTACTTGAATATTTTCTTTCAAAATGTTTTTTAATATGATCTTCTGAATATAGTACTCGATAATATATATTATCTTCATTTTTATTTCTCATCAAGATAATCGGTTTGCTAGTTTTTGGTTTTTTCATAAATCTCCTCTCGCGTAATATCACTAATACCCTTTTCAATGAATCTAGCATTTTTATAATTCATTAGTTCAGATTGGGGTTTCTTAATATCAATTACAATCATCCTCTTGTTGTCATCAACTAAAAAAGCATCAACTAAATATTCATTTATTTTCTTGTCTCCAAATCCATAGCCAATTACAATCAAATATTTTGATTCAATTAAATTATCGGTAAAATTATTAAATATAGACTTATAATAATGACCACGGTTATAACTGAGCACCTTCTTAGTTGTACCAGAAAGAAAATCTGGAGTAATTTGGAAAAAATCTGAGTAGTAATCGCGTTTACCATCCTTATTAAAATATTCTTTACGTAAACTTTCTTTTTGTACACCATAAGGAACCTTGATTATTGTGTATTCTTTGTTTTCAAAATTAAAATCATAATTATCAACACTACCGTGTAACTTGTAGAGACAAAACACCTTTGAAAACTCATTAGTAAATCTTCGCAATCTAACAGGATGTACGACCTTTGTTATAATATTTTCTCCGACTTTCTCGGAGTGATGATGGTCGCCAAAAAATAGTGAACCTATTTCTTCAAAGCCATCAGAAAAATTTTTCCCAATAGTGAATGAGTGTGCTAGCTTTTCAACAAGTAAATCATGGTTGAGGCTGTGCAAGTGAATTTTATAATCCTTTTTTAATTCTTCAAGTAAATTTAAAAACTCAGCGTAACTTGGCTCACATTCATTTTCGTAGCTAACTTGTTCGGGCCACCTATATAGTTGTTTATATACAAGTTGATTGAATGTGTAATTAAACCTCATTAATAAATTGTGATGATCATCTTCCTGCCCAGATTCTTTTCGAAAATCATCGAAAAACTTTTGACATTTTTTATCCAGGGTTTCAGTGCCGTGGAGTTCAATATAGAAATCATAAAAATCTTCATAATTGAACTCTTTTCCTTGCAGAATTTGCTCACTGTAAAATTCTAAGAATCTTTGGACAAACATCTTGTCCTCTTTACCTGACCAGGGATTTGGATCTTTTTCACCTTCATCTAAGAACCTAGCACTCATACTTGTATGAATTTTTATTTCACTAGCATTTATTTTTTTAAGTTTTTCATTTAGTTGAGAAGTTGATGGATAACCATCGGGAATAGAAAAACCAGATCCTAATAAGAAGGAAAAATGTTTCAAATCAATCCTAAAAGTTTAGCTCTGCCAGATTTAACTACTTCTTTAAAATAGTTTTCTAGTTCCGCATTAGCTTTGGGGCAATTATTAATAACAGATTCAGCCCAATCAAAATATTGTTTTCTCCTTTCAATATTCCAATTTGAAGGAGGGTTATTAGTAACATCCAATACATTTGAAATTTTATCACCTAATTTTATTAGAGCTGCATCAGTAGATAATTCGGCTGCGTGCTCTATCTGTCTCTTTTTTCTTTCCTCCTTAGGCAAACTTTTATCGTCTGTAACTGCCTCAACTAAATTTCTAACCCTTAAACCAAAAAACTTTTCGAGTTCTTCTGGTTTTGTGTCCGTGTCTTCTATTGTATCGTGAAGTAATGCTGCCGCAAGAATTTCAGGGTCTTGAATCTTGCCGATATCGGAAATAAGTATTGCCACATTTAAAGGATGGTTTATATATGGCGATGCTTCCTTATCTTTTCTTCTTTGATCTCTATGTTTTTGAGAAGCAAAATGGGCTGCCTTAAGAATAATGTTACTTTCCATAAAAATTCAATCCTATTGTAATAAGTTATTTACGAACTCCAAATACTTTCCCTATATCAACAATCTGATTATAATCTTCATCTTTAATTACTCCCTTTTGTTTTAACTCAATAAGAATATCCTCATTTTGTAGATCTTCCCAGGTAAAATCGTAAAAATGATAACTTAGCTTAATTTGTTCTTGAAATTCGTACGCTTTGGGAATATCAATTTGTGAGATTATATATTTTACAAATTGAGTGATATCATTTTCATTTTGTATAAAATCAGGTTTTGCTTCTTTCAAATAGTTTGACAGGGTTACTGAGATTGTTTCCAAAGCCTTTTTTATTTCAGAATCAAACAGATTCAGGGCTTCTCTCTTAAGAGTGTCAACTTCTTTATTTAGTTCAACAAGTTTATCCAGAAATTCATTTTTTTTATTAAGAATGATAACCCTTTTATTGCTTTTACCTTTCAAAGATACGGTGTACTCTTTACGAAGTTCCATTACCTGATTATTCAACCATTTCAATTTCCATAGCGCATTATCCGATCTCAGATTTTCGAATAACTTGATCTTCGTTTCTAATATTTGAATCAGTCTATCATCTTTTATTGGTAAAGCCTCTACTGGTATTGGAATTTTTCTTACATCGAAATTCACTCCTGTAAATGAAAGTTCAACTATTTGTATTTTTGCTGTATAAACGTCTATCATTCTCCTAATATCAGGTTCTAATGGTTTATTTAGTTCAAGATTTTTCCTAACCTCGACAAGCTTCATTTCATCTAGCTTTTTAGTAACTACAATTTTATCTATCTGATCAATCTTCTCCACAATATTTTTCAATTCCTCTTCAACTTCCTGATGGGAATCACTTGTCAAGTTAATAAACTCATCTTTTTCTTTTGTTGTCTCAGGAGGGAAATAATAGTTGATTATTTTAAGAATATCTAATTTTGAAAGCCGAACAGCATTTATAAGCTTCCCATCCTCTTCTAAAATTCTACTTTGTGGAAAAATAAAATATCCGCATTCATCCGAAACTATAAAAGAAATAAGATTGTCCGATGCTTCAAAAATACTGACTCCTAAATCTCTTAGCTTGTCAACGGCTTTAATATCACCAAATCCTTGTCGAAAATTCTTCTCTGAGGGATCTATTATAATTCTAATATCACAATAGTTATCTTTTTTAATTCTTTCTTCAATCGCTGTGGCAACTTCGGGATGAAGCGAGGGATATGCAAAAAAAACTCTCTTTTGTGCATCCATAATTAAATCTTTAAGTGTGCTAAAACCGAGTTTGATTAAATAATGATTAGTCATAATGTTAACATTATTTTAGTTATACTTTTTATTTGATTTCAAACTTCTCATACTCTTTTTCTGAAATTATTTTATCAACATCTGGGTCTATCATTTTTCTTTTTTCATTGGTGAGGTTACTAAGTTTATAGTCCATTATTTCTATCTGATCTTCTAATTGGTTTATATCGGCTTGGAGATTATTTATCAAAATACTGTCTCAACGTCTTTATTAAACAAATCTTTAAAATATTCTAGTCCATTTTCTTTAAAAAGAAATTGAAAGAATTGACCGGTTTCTTGTAACTGGATGTGTATTTTTGTTGGGGAAATTTCAGTCATATTAAATTCAGGAATGTCGCTCAAATATTCATTCTGCTGAATTTGTTTAATATGATCAATAAACTTGTTCTTAAGAAGCTGTTCTTTCTTATCGGAAGGAAATTTTAACTCTTCAAAGGTTAAAAACTCTTTTTCTAGAAAAGGACTAACAACTATCAGTTTTTTATTAAAATCACTTTTCTTTCTTAAACCTTCAAGTAATAAATTATTTATATATGAGTCAAAGAAACTATAACCTATTACGAAGTAGAAATCGCTTTCTTCAAGTTTTTCTTTAAATGCATACGACAGAGTTAAAAAAGGATCGACAGACAAAAATTTATTACCTTCTCCAAAAATTATTAAGCTTTTATTAAGATTGTTCTTTATATCAATGTCATTTATTAACTCTATTTCATTATCTTCATTTTTTGCCCAATCTATAGAACCGTGAAGTTTATAATAATTTATGCGGGTAGCGGCAAATTTAGCATCATTATGACCTCTAAAAAATTTATTATAAAACCCGTTATTTAATAAAGTTACATCATTATTGTTAAAAAATTTTTCTAACACCAAGTCATAATTTAAAGTAAAGATATCCAAATTTATTTCTTTATTATCCCCATATTCAAGAAAATCCTTTAATGGAGTTAAATAGTCAAATTTCTCTTTCCCAACTACTAACCAAGAATACAACTCATTCTTTATTTGAGTTTCTAAGCTTTGGAAGATGTTATCTAGTGTTGATGAATTATTGTTTTTCTGCCATTGACTTTCAAATTCACTAATTTTATCAGACCAACTACCTGTTATTGGATAGGGTAAGTAAATATCTCTGTTTTTAATTCTTTTAATTAACAACACCAAATCTTCAATATTGCTAACGAAAGGTGTTATGAATAGACCCCTTTCCTTTTGCTTAAGAGTTCTCCACTTTGTATGGTACTCCAAAGAAGAAAACAAGAAATGTAATAAATCTTTAAAATCACGAAAGTTTTCATTCTCAAGAAGATTATTTAAAATTTCCCGGCTGGTATAGCAACCAGCTTCTCTAGTTGCCCCTGCACCAAATAGGAATAAACTTTTATTTAAAAGATCTGATTTATTCTTAATCTCAATCATAAATACCAAGGGGTTGTTTTAGCTACGTTAGAATCTGGAACTTTGTTATTGTTAAAATTAGCCGTGTACGTTGCAATTAAGTCTGAATAGATGATGGTAACTGGCTTACATTGTTGTTTTAATGACTTCCAATATATTCTGGAGAATTCATATACTTGAGCTAAAATTTCATTTATAAATTCATCAGTCGGATTAACCATTTGATTGAAATAAAGTTTAATTTTTATAGGGTATTCATCCTTATATTTGCCGGCATCATTTCCGTATCTAGTATTATTAAATAAAATATATTCCTCACCCTTCCTAATTTCCCAACACGTTCCACTCACAGGCATTGTGTATTCAGTTTTTAGATCGAAAGCGATTAAATCCTTTGCTTTGGAATCATTTATCTCAACAAAAATAAATGGCATATCAAAAGAATATTCTTTGATAGCTTTTGAAATTTCTTTGAATTCTTCTTGATTGGGAGCTTTGTAATAATGAATTATTATCCTTCGCGGGTTTTCATTAGTTTGGCTTTTATAGTTTATTACTGAGGATTTAATGTTATTTGCCAATTGACGTGGATTCTCAGCATTGAAATAATAGTTTTCTTTAATGTTTCCCGTATTGTCGAAGAAAACAGTATTACCAAGAAACTTATGGTCGTTTACTTTTTTTTCTCCAAAGCCAATAATAAGATCATTTGTGACTTCTTTATTTAAACGCCACGGAATGCCACCTAATTTAGCAAGAAGCGCAATGGCTATATTTGGTAAAAAAAATTGAAAAGATTTTATGCCAATGTTTCTTTCAATTATAAATTGACTTGGAATATTTTTTTGAAGCAACAATTCTTTAATTGAATAATAAATTTTGTCATTATCTCCCGCTTCATCAATAAAATATTCGTTATCCGTTTTTCCTTTAGGTATTATTACTACCGCGACATATCTTTTTAATTTTAATTGCTCTGAGTTTTGATTGAGGTGTTTTTCTAAAAGCGCGGGTAATTCACTGTAATTATCATATTGGAAGCTTAAATTTCTATCAGGTGATCTCACAGGTATACCAACATAGCGTTCTAGTCCAGGGAAAAAGCTTAGCCCATCTCTGAAATAGCGGTATAATTCATTTGCTTTATCTCTTGAAGAATAAATAAATAAAAATTCAGTCTCTTCTATAACATCTTTTGGTACTGACAAAGGACCAGAAAATTTCATCCCGTTACTGGCATTCACATTTATATGTGAATCTTTGAATAGCATTACATTATAATTTCGCTCAACTTGGAAAAAGTATTTTTGCTGAAGCTCTTCAAAGCCACTACTTGAAAGAGTAATACCATCAAACTGAATTTCAAGTAATAACCTCAGCGCATCATTTATATTCTTAAAATATTCACGATAACTCAATGGTTTTGGAGTTACAGTAAGATTATTTTCTTTTCTTATGGAATTTGTTGCTAAGAATTTGTAGGACTTTAAATTGCCTTTCACAAATTTTTTGTTCACCAAATATTTTTCATTTATTAAAATAGATCCTAGCAAATCCTCATTTGTTAAGGTGTAATTCTCTAATTGCCATTCAGATATCAGTGATTGATAGCTGCCGATGGCAATGTATAGTTGGTTATGGAAATATTTTAAATTTATTTGTTTGTATGAAAGCCAATTTATAAATGGAGAAGTTGCATTAGGTAAGTAAAAAGATATATCTGCACTATATCCACCCTTTCTTAGGATAAATTTATTACTGATACCTTTTATAAGCATATCAATCACAAAAAGCCTTTTAAAACTTTTATCTTTATTAAGATCTACTTCTCTTTTATTGTCTAATCCTTCCAAGGGAAGGAATGAAAAATAAAAATCTGTTCCATCACTATGGGATTTTTTTGATGGCTTAATTTCAAAATGCTTTTCTGGTGTTGTTGATGCTTCTACTATTTTTTTTGCAAATTTCTCAACTGTCCTTTTATTTGCAAGGTAATGATTTGTCGAACCATAATATATTGGGACTGTTTCGCTATTTACTGCTATTTGTATCGAATTTTTAACAAGTTTCATATCATTATTTTATATTATTTTATTTCAAATTTTCCATACCCAAACTGCATAACATTAAAATACAACCAAAAAGCCTCCCAAGCAGTTTTATCATATTTTTTTAGAGATTTATCAATATAAATACAACCATTATATTCTAAAGTCTTAAGTTTTTGCAGTATTCTAAACTCAAAGAAAACATCCTTTGAAATAAGATCCAGATACATTAACCCATCAAGAGAAGTTACCGTTTCATAGTTGGTGAAATTCGTATCGGGGGAATTAATAAAATTCTCTGCCGATTTCACATCTAAACATTTATTTGGATAATCTGATTGAAAGTTGAAAGTAAATTTTGAGAATTCTTCGGGCAGATCAACCTGTGTGAAATTTTCAATTACCCATAAAAATCTATCAAAGTTATTCTTTGCAAGTTTAAGTTTATTATTATGATTGTTAATTAAGGGATGTTGATTTATTCTTTGTCTCACTTGGGTAGGAACATCATTATCTAAAAGTTCTTTTAACAAGTCGCTTCGATTTTGACTAGCATCAACTTTAGGATCATTAAACAACTCCAAATCTTTCCAGGTTAACACCCAAATCCAATATTTGTTTGACTCCAGAATACTTCTTCTCTTTTTAATATCATCAACGAAACGATTATTTTCTTCTGAAGCGTGATATTGATAGCCATCGAGATAAACAGCAATTCTTTTAAACTTTGATATTACATCCTCAACCACTTTGTTCTCAATTTTACAATCTATCAAAGTAATCAAGAAATCAGGAATTGTTGTAAGCTCTACCCCGTCATCAGAACCAAGTTCTACTTGTGGACAAATATCATAAGTTAGTTCAACATTATCTTTTTTAATATTTAAGATATATCTGGTAACGCCATCCTCTGTTTTTTCAGAGAACGACGAATCAGGCCCATCAAAATGGTTATAGTATTCTTTGAGAACTTTAATAAACTTTTCTTCCAATTCTGATTCTTCAATTTTACCTGAGTTAGTAACTTTCCCTAACCCTCCTGGAAGATAATCCCACTCACCAGCCGCACTTACAATGCGTCCGAATAACTCCTGGGCCTTTCTTCTGCTAAGCTCTTCTCTTTCAAATTGATTACCATATGTGTATATACAATTGTAACAACCATCTTTGCCCTGGGACTTGCATTTGCAATCTTTAATATTCTCATAAGCATTTCTAAGTATCAAATTAAATTCGTCTTTATCAAATAGTTTGCTTAAATATCCGGTTCCACCAGGTATGATGTCATATAAAACTAAATAGCGATCGTTCTTTTGTGTTTGCTGATTATATTCTGAATACTCTGACAATGCTATATGATCAGGATTCCCTCTGAAATATTTTTTTAGTCCGAACATAATCCCAGCTTTGAATAATTTAATTGAGGCTTCTGTGTTAAACTCTTGGACTGGCAGTAATATCTTTATCGCTTCAGTTGTCATTTCTCTAAAGAAGAAAATCTCTTCAAAATTTTCATCGGAATGATTCGCATATCCTATCGACTTATTCTTACAATATCCAAAATGATAAGCTTCAGCTTTAATTGGATCGTGCTTATCATCATAAATGGAATTAGTTACTTTTCCACAATTCCTGCAGATGATGTATCCCGGTTTGGGAACATCTGAGTCATTTATTGTAACATCATTATTTGGTGGCAACTTACTATCATACATTCCAGTATTCACTTCTCGAACTTTAACATCTTTAGAGAATTCAATTCCAAATGGAATTTTAATCATTACCCAGGAACCTTGTAAAGAATCTGGATTGAATGTAAAGTGGTTAGTAATATTTGATATTCCTAATTCTCTTTCTTCAGAGCTATCATCTAACTTAGCTCGTTTTTCGTCACTGAATGAATTAAAATTTCTCATTCTTATAAACTTGTGGACATTTCGACTTGACCTCCACGTATCACTACCACATTTTGAACATCTGTCAGCTATCGGGGGAATATCCAATGCAAGATTATCGCAATTTGAACAAAATCTATAATCTAAGACTTCATCCTTCCAGTTGACAACGTTTACACCCTGAACTTTTAACTTATAGCCCTGTGTATAAAATAAATTACCTGGAATTAACTCTCGTAAAGCACTCCTTGCAGATCTTACAACCTCAATAGGTTTAACATCATATTTAGTAGGATCATCATCTTTTCTGCGACTAACCTGGGCCTTGAGAACAACACCCTTTTCCGGAAATGCATAATTAGGAAGTAATCCTTCATTGATCATATGCTCAATCACAGATCGCTTTCTGATCAATTCGATTGATGCTACAATATTTCTGTGATCCTTCCTCAGGTCAATATATTCAGGATCATTATTATCTAATTTCTTTTCTCTTACATATTCATCGATTTCTGTTAATTTCTTTTTTAGTTGGATGATTTCATCTTTCAGATCCTGAAAAGATTTTTTAATTGTGGTAAATAATGAATTGTTATCCAACAGAACTTTCAGTTCACTAAAAATCTCTTCACTAACCTTCTCTCGAAAAGCAAGTTTATAATTTTGGAAAAGCTCTTTCTGATTGTTCTTAATGAATGATATTATTTTATTTATAAAAAAGTCAGGATCATTAAAGTTTAATGCTTCCAACCTAAGAAGTCTTATAATTGAAGGGATTACATTATTCCCTGGACTTCTTTTTGTCCACTGATCAATAGAATAGGCGAAGAAGTGTCGCCTGATAATCTCACGTGCTTCCAGGTAGCAGCCCGGGGTATTTATTTCTCCATCCATCATTTCAATTGGGGATTCAAAATAGTATAAATCGTGTGCATCATTGGGTACAAAAGTTAGCAGTATCGCAGAACCTGAAGCTCTACCTGCACGACCTATTCTCTGTAAATAATTTGAAGGTAATGGAGGCACAGAAGAATTGATTGCAGTGTTGAGTGAACCAATATCAATTCCCATTTCAAGTGTAGATGTTGCAACTAAAACATTTTTTGAGTCAAATCTTGGTCTCTCTTTGAAATCAGTTTCAATTGTTTCTCTTACTTTTCTATCTAACAAACCAGTATGATCAGCAGCATATACTCTTGGTGCTCTGCCACGATTATATACTTGCTTATAATAATTATCCAGGCCTTTTGTTTCTGCTTCTTTATAATTTCCAGTGCATCTATACACTATGCATTTTGATTCATCAATTAAATGTGCATTTTGATTTGAAGTGCTGATTCGATTACCACAATTATTGCATTCAAATATTCGGACTTCATTATGAATGAATAACTGATCAGGCTCTAAAGCAAAATTTCTTATCCCCTGTGCATCTTTATTGTTGAATAATCTGATAGGATCCGAAGATAAAATTTCAATCAATATAACAAAGAAATCATTTATAAGATCAGCATTATTAGGTGCTAACGGGAAAGCTTTTGTAAAATAAGTATGATACCAGTTTGTATATCTGGCTATTGTGGTTAAATCAAAAACATTATAAGTGTTCGGTTGATCTGTAATCAATTTTGGGAGACGGGTATCTCTTCCAAAATTCCTGATTAAAAAGTGCTGTGGATTAACTCTCTGAGTAATTAGAAAGTAATTGCTTCGTCCAGTTCGAAATCTATTTAAATAAATGTGATCTACACCACCTCTTATTCTTAATCTATGTAAAAAGATTACAAGAAAATTCAGGAACTCTACTTCGTTAATATTTTCAAGAGCGTTTTGTTTTAGCCAGGGTTGGAAGTCTTCAAATACTTTTTTGAGTTTCTCTTCTTCAAAATATGTGGCCGACGAACCTGTTTTTTCAAGTGTCCTACCGATAAGTGCGTTAAATCCAAACTCTGAAGCTATCTCCCATTTTATTCTGTTATTAAACTCTTCAAAAAATTCTTTTGGATTTCTTTTATACCGATCTATTGAGACATCTGCTGCGTGATCAGAAGGGAAAAATTTATAGTAATATGCCTCAAGGTGATCCTTACCTGATTCATCGGCATTTTTTGACCAGTATTCTATAAATGCATTTTGTAGTTCACTTAGATTAACAGGTTTATCAACCTGATTGATTACTTTCTGTAATGCTGTTCTAAATGTGAATCTATAATTTCTTGCTTCAACATACCCTGCTTCGTGAGCAGCATCCTGAACGCCATTAGTAAATGCTAAAATTTTTCTATCTTTTTCAATGCTTACATCGAGATCGGTAGATAAAATTTGACTCATACTTACAGAGAGCAAAGTTGCTACTCTTTGTCCAATAATATTTATTGAATTTTTTGAATTGCATTGTGGACAGATATGTAAGTTGTAGTTCCCGTTTAGTTTTCTGTAGGCAGCTATACTGATTGTCTTCTCATTTCCCCTTGAACTGAGTGTTAAAGATTGCTTGTTTAGGTTTGAATCTATAAAATCAGTTGGCTCATATTCATCAACGCATAAGTTATCTTCCGTATTCGGAGTAACGAGGTAAAGATTTTTATGGTGCGAAAAGAATTTTGAATAAACATCATTAATATCATTTTCGAATCGATCACGGTTCTCCTGTTTTACAGCAAACCAACCTGATGCACCACAGTCTCTGCAGAAGAAAGCAGGGAATGCTTTTTCACTACTTGTTGTATCTATATCTTCTCTCCATAAAAACTCTGGTATCTTACCAACCTTTCTTACCAA
This sequence comes from Ignavibacteriaceae bacterium, assembly GCA_035328465.1. Taxonomy (GTDB): domain Bacteria; phylum Bacteroidota; class Ignavibacteria; order Ignavibacteriales; family Ignavibacteriaceae; genus JADJEI01. The sequence continues at coordinate 11,980 of DAOLIQ010000082.1, forward strand.
TCCGCTTAATTCTCTGATCCATAGCTGAACCTGCAGATATAGAAATGGAAAATGTTTGGCTTGCGAACCACTCTTAGCGTATGAAATCAAAGAAAGAACTGATCTAATTACTGCTTCCTTAGGTGAAAAACTATCTCCCTTATTCCAGACAGGCAGAGCGGAGTAATTTTTATTGGCAGCGTTTAACTTTTCAATTAATTCATCAATCGTAAGAATACCTTCATTGCAAATACCAATGAGGTCTTTTACAATTTTGTACGATTTTAATTTCTCTGATAACTCCAGTTGCGAAGTGTTTTTATCAATCTGCCAAACTTCGAATTGGTGTTTAATGTATGCAGTGAAATCTTCCCCCGTTTTTAGGATGCTTTTTTTAAGATCATCAGCATCAGGTAGAAATTCGTTTAGTTCATAACCTTTGAAGAAATCCTCCAATAAAACTCTATGTTCTTCAATAATTGATTCCTCATCGAAATTTTCACCGAATATTTTTGTCGCAAAATCCGCTAATAATGTTTTTGATTCATCACCTTTTCCGATGGTTGCAGAGGTTCCAATTGGACAGAGATAATCATTAGGGATTTCTAATTTCAGCTTTAACCTTCTTAGAAGATTGGCAACATCTGAACCTTGTGCACCCTCGTAAGTATGTAACTCATCAAGCACAATAAATTTTAACAAATCTGGTCTAGCGAAGTTGTACAGCCACAGATTATGATACTTGCTTTGCATCAAAGCAAAATCAAGCATCTTAAAATTTGTTAGTAAAATATCTGGGGGTGATTGAATAATTTCTTCCCTGTTTTCTATTATGTGATTTTTCCCCATTACTTTCGGATATGTCTTTTTTCTATCCTGACTTTCACCAATAAACAATCCTGCTCTAATTTTATCCTTCAAACTTGCATCATTAAAAATAGTCTCAGCTAAACGTTTTGCCTGGTCTGTTGCAAGTGCATTCATTGGATAGAGTATTATTACTTTTATTCCATTTATGCCGATGTTTTTATAACAATAATCAAGCAGCGGGAATAAAAAAGCTTCTGTTTTTCCTGATCCTGTCCCTGTTGTTAGAATTGTTGGTTGAGGCTTATGTCCGTCTTCTGTAGTTAGTCTTTTGAACGCTTGAAGCTGATGAAAGAATGGAGGAAAGCTTGGTTTAATTTCTAATGGTATTTTTTCTCCTGGATCTGCTTTTATGAACGGAAGCTTTAAAGAAACATACGGACCTTTAAACATTCCTTCAATAAATGATCTGAAAGCATCATTTAGCTCTCTGTCCTTAAAAGTAAAAGTTGCTTTTAAGTATTCTATTATTGAAGCTTTTACTTCATATGCTTGTTGGAGTGTAAGCATAATTATTTATCCGCAAATACTTTTTCAAAATGAGCCCAGGCTCTTTTATAATCTTCCACTCTGTCACACTTGTTAAATGGTGGGTAATAAGTTATCTCATTACCATAATACATTTCTGATTTTGTCACTGTTCGTTTTACTAATTCACCATCTTTATTTTCTTTTACACTTAGGAAGTCTTCTTTGTCTAAACCGATACTTTTAAGGCCTTGGTTATTATTAGTGTAAATAACCTTGCCTTTCTTATCATAATATGTGAATTCTTCATAACTTCTTAATACAGGAAATTGTATGATGTATATGTTTAATAATTCTTCAATTGTAAGTCCTAAAGCGAGAGATGTAATTACATCGATTTCCAATAATGCTTGTCTTCGTTCGAAACTATTCCTTAATGGTATCGTTGGATTCCATTTCTCGCTGACGATATTCATTTTACTGAGTCTATGATCTTCCAAAGACCACCCCGTTTTTTTAAACTCTTTAGTATAATTCTGTTCCCAAAGTGATTCGTAATAATTTGTCAAACAGTTTAATCTTAAAACTCTAATAGCCAACTCAGTATAAAATTTTTTATCTATCCCAAGTGGGAAATATTTAAGTTTTCCATCCGTTAAATTTCCTGATCCAATTATTTTTACAAGATAATCCATAACAATTGATGAACATAATCCAGCAAGTTCAATCAGCTTGCTTTCATCTTTAAAGATTATTGAAATTATTCCATTTATATGTGATGATTTTGGTGGTAATATCGCTGGTTGTAATGTGCGTTCGCCAGTGATGCTTAGCATCTTACTAAAACCAACTTTATAATGATCTATCCAATAATTGTGATGTTTATCATCAATATTAAAACCATTAATCAGTTTTCTAAATTCTTTTAATTCAACAAGAGGTTTATAGTTCACTCTTGGTAAGTATTTTTCGTCTATTATTGTTAGGTCAATATTTTCGTAATCTAAACTGTACCCCATGTATTGGACAGAATACTAAGATAATTTAATGTGTTATT
>DAOLIQ010000083.1:0-13727 GCA_035328465.1 Ignavibacteriaceae bacterium
CCCACCCGAGAATTTGCTTTGCTCTCTCTATATTTGGCTGACGTACTTTGGGGTCATCAACAGGCAAATCTTTATATACAATTTTGCTTTTTGTTCCTGTAAGTTTTATCACCTCTTCAGCAAATTCCTTGATAGTAATTTCATCAGGGTTGCCAATGTTCACAGGGTAAACTTCACTTGACATCATCAGTTTAAAAATGCCGTCGATCAAATCTGATACAAAACAGAAACTTCGTGTTTGTGAACCATCTCCAAATACTGTTATATCTTCATTACGAAATGCTTGTCCGATAAATGCCGGTAATGCTCTTCCGTCATCTAACCTCATCCTTGGTCCGTATGTGTTAAATATTCTAACTATCCTAGTGTCTACATTATGATAGCGATGATAAGCCATTGTGATTGCTTCAGCGAATCTTTTTGCTTCATCATATACACCACGAGGTCCAATTGGATTTACGTTCCCCCAATAGTCTTCGCTTTGTGGATGTATTGCAGGATCACCATAAACTTCTGAGGTGGAGGCTAACAAAAATCTTGCTTTTTTTTCTAAGGTTAAACCAAGTACTTTATGAGTTCCGAGTGAGCCAACTTTTAATGTTTGAATTGGCAATTTGAGATAATCAATTGGGCTCGCTGGCGAAGCAAAATGAAAAACATAGTCAATTTTTCCCGGAAGAAAAATATAGTTAGTAACATCTTGTTTGACGAATATAAAATTATCATTACCAGCAAGATGTGCAATATTGTTAGTACTGCCAGTGATAAGATTATCCATGCAAATAACTTTTAAACCTTCACTTAATAATTTGTCACAAAGATGTGAACCGAGAAAACCGGCTCCACCTGTCACTAAAGCAGTTTCTTTTTGCAATGTTAGCTCCGATTATTTTTGATATATGAAAGTAATTTTTTTTCTTTAATTACTTCTACAAGTGTTAAGAATAGAAAAACAAATATTGCCCCAACAATAGTGGAAAATATCGTTCGGGGTGCGATTGCTTTGAGAGGCGGGATAGCTTTATCCAGGACCTCAATTGTAGGAATATCTTTATTCTCTTGAATTTTTTCTTTATAAAATTGTTGCTGCAACAACAAATAAACTTCATTCTGAATTTTAACTTCGCGCATTAAATCAGCTAGCTCTTTGCCAAGTTCGGGAAGTTGAGAAAAAGCAAGTAAATAGTCTTGATTTCCCATTTCCATTTTGTTGTATTGATCTGTTAACTCATTTAATTTTTGATTCAAAGCTAAAAGTGTTTTATTGTCACTCTTTAAATTATTTTGGAGATATCCAATTTCAACTTCGGTCTCAATCATTTGTGTTTTAATTTGAGCGGCAGCATTTATGACTGCTTCCACTTGTTCGGGAAGTGAAACAGCTTTATTCTTCTTCTGAAATTCAACCAATTTTTTTTCAGCTGAATCCATATCAATTTTTGTTTGTTGAATTTGTACTTCGATATATTGCCGGGCACTCTTAGCTTTAGAACTTAATTTTTCTTTATTGATGGAATCAAGTGCAGCAACAAATGAATTTGAAATTTTGGCAGAAAATTTTTTCAGCGAATCCTGATCATCTATAAACATTGGTAGATACTTCGATTTTAAATCTACACTTACTGTAATTATCCCCTCCTTGCTCAAGTCAATGTTTAGATTTTCCTGCAAGTTTTCAACTGCTTTTTGCGTGTTTTCTACGTTATAATAATTTTTAAGATTAAATTTTTTAACTACATATTCACATGCGGTTCGGCTTTTTAAAATTTGAATATAAATTTCAGAATTAGCAGAGCTAACACCGCCTGTCAATAATGATGTGAAATCACCCCCGGATAACAAACCGCCTAATCCACTCATCGATGAAGTGTTTTGCGGAGGAAGTATGCTTACCGGAGCATTAAATGTAACAGGCGAGATAAAGTATAAATATAAAAATATTATTATTGCAGAAATTACTGTACCGGTTAAAAGTCTAACCCGATTAACAAGGAGTAAATGGAAAAAGTCGTGTAAAGTCATAATTTATCTCGTAGCAATAATAACTGCGACGGTAGCGGCTATAACAGCGGCTATCTGTCCCAATACTTGTAAAGAAGTTGTAAATACATCCCAGAATTTTGGTCCAGGCGGATCCTCCGGAATCCAGATTGTATCGCCGGGATCTAATTGCTCAACGTCCTCTGCATCTATCCACTCACCAGTTTTAACCTTTACGACTCTAACTCCATTTTCGAGCGCACGCCAAGCAAACCCTCCTGCAGCATTGATATAATCCTGAACAGAAAAATTAGGATTATAAACAACATTCCCCGGATTTACCACCTGCCCAAGAAGTATAACATAATTTTTAGAAATTGGAATTGTTATCTCATCATTTCTTTTAAGAAAAATATCTTCACTTTCATCTTTCATTAAAAACAGTTTTTCAAAATCAATCACAACATCTCCGCCTCTCTGCCTTGATTTAGATTTAAAGTAATCGTATTCATCCTCAGTCATATCAGCTACTAACATCAGTTTCAGTCGCTCAAATTCTGGATCGGGTGGGGCTTTATCTTCTACTCGAACTAGTTTAGCTTCCGTAAGGGATGCGTCTTTTAAAAATCCACCGGCCTCCTGTATAATATCAGTAAGAGTTGTCTGATCTTCAATGATTTTGTACCATCCTGGATACCGTACATACCCCACAATTTGGACATACTTATCAATTAAATATTCAGGAATTTTTCTGACTACTAAATGGTCTTTATTTTTTAGTTGAATATTACCGTTCACAATTTCATTTAAAGAATAATAAATACTTTCTTGACTTTTCCCATCATCTGTAAATCGTATTAATTCAATTGTATCTTTTCTTGCTTCACTTAAAAGACCACCAGCAAGTTTGAGCAACTGGTCCGCCGTTTGCCCTTCAACAAATTCGTAAACAGCAGGATAAGCAACTTCACCGCTAATCTGAATAACACGATCAACTTTATTAATTATTACTGCATCTCCCTCACGTAAATATGGGTTGTAAGTTTTATCACCAAATCTTAAGAATGACAGGAAGTCACATTTTTTTTCAGATAAATCGTTTGAGCGAATAATAATATTTCGTAAATCTGCGGTTGGATTTAAACCCCGAGAATTTAATATAATATCACTTAGCCGTGAATTTGATGGAACGATTTGAGTCAATGGTTTTACCACATCCCCAATCAAAGTCACTTTTAATTTTCTGAAACCTGCCAGCGAAATAAAAATTTCAACGTTCTTGTAATATTTTTCAATAGCTGCAATTATTTTTAATTTTGCTTCAGACAAACTTAGATTTTGCAGATTAACCCCTCCCACATTAGGAATATAAAAATTCCCTTCTTTATCAATTGCTTGCGTCAAATTTAACTCAGCAACTCCAGATATTGAAATCAGAAGAATGTCGCCGGCACCAACCATGTATTCGTCAGGATCAGTTATTCCCTCTGTTGCTTCTGAATAATAATTACCGATTGGGGAAGCAAGGCTGGAATCTATTCTGGAGAATATATTTCTCTCATTATAATCTGGAATTTTCTGGCAATAAACTTTGCCCAGGCTTATAACAAGATATAATAAAAATAATTTTATGATATAGTTTTTCAATTGGATAAATATTTAATTGTCTTTTAAACTTTTGCAGGAGGTTTAATTTCTCCATGTGTTCGGGAGTAATAATAATAATATTTGTAGTATGATCCGTATCCACTTTTATAACTAAAATTATTAAGCACAGTTCCTAAGAACGAAGACCCGCTGTTCTTAATAAGCTGAACCGATTTTTCTAATAAATCTAATTCTGTAGCATCTGCAGATACAACTAAGATTGAGCCGTCAGTAATTGTCGAAAGAATTTCAGAATCAGTTACAGCAATAATCGGAGGGCTATCAACGATAATAATGTCAAATTGATTTTTCATCAATTGTAAAAAATCTTTCATCTGCTGTGAATCAAGCATTTCTGCCGGATTGGGCGGGATAGTGCCGGCTGATATAAAACTTAGATTACTCATTCCTGTTGGTCGTATAATATCTTCTAACTTCACCTGTTCAAAAAGATAATCAATTAAACCCGGATATCTCTGAGCCGCAAATATTGAATGGACTCTCGGCTTACGCAAATCGCAATCTAATAATAATGTTTTTTTATTTGACTGTGCATAACTTCCGGCAAGATTTACGGCAATCGTTGTCTTACCTTCACGAGGAGCAGATGATGTGATTAAAATAGTTTTTAAAGAATCCTTTTCAATTTTAGAGAACTGAATTCGAGTACGCATCGCCCTGAATGCCTCACTCGGAATTGAGTCTGGTTTTTTAGCTACAATAAATTCAAGTTCTTTTGATCCATTTAATCCGACACCTTCAATCTGTGGTATCCAGGAAAGAACATTGATGTTTCTATTCTGCATATCATCCGGTGTCTTAACAGTATTATCAAAATAATTTCTGACAAAAATATATGCGAATGCAATTCCAACACCAAGTACTAATCCGACTAAAACGATTAGCAGTCTGTTTGGTTTTGAAGGGTGCTCATTTTTTCTTGCCGAATCAATCATAAGAACATTGCCCGGTTGAGATTGTTCGTTTATTAAAGCTTCCTGGTATCTCTCCTCGACAAGCACATAAAGTTTTTCCAGTGACTCTCTGTTTCGTTGAAGTCTTGCAAACTCTATAGACGTTTTAGGTAACTGGTTGAATTTTGTGTCATAGTTTTTAAGTATTGTATCCAGAACATTCATCGAGGCTTTTAATGATTGAGTTTTAACTTCGGCTTCGAGAATTTTTTGAGAAATTTGCTTTACTTCATCGGGGCTGCTGGCAAATATTCCAGCCTTGATTACTTTCAATTTTTCATTAATCTTTTCTTGAAGTTCTTTAATTTTTCTGTCATATTCCTTTATAACCGGAGAGTTCTCAGAATTAATATTTTTATCAGTTAAAGCCATATCACGATTAAGCTGATACTTTGCTAATTGATCCTGCATTGCTTTGAAAAGGCTTTCAGTCGAGAGACTCTCAAGATATTCAGCCATTTTAGGATCTTGCTTAACAAGTGCTTCTTTTAAATTTTTCAAAACTTTATCCGTTGATTGGATATCGATTTCAGCAGCATTTTTTTGCGCTTCAAATTGTGAGATTTGATTTATCAGAACAGAGGCTTGTTCGTCTAAAGCGATTATACCGCCCTTCTCCTGAAATGACTGCAGCAATTCTTCTGCTTGATTTAATTCCAATTGCTTTTCATTTTTTTGCTGCTGTAAAAATTCTTTAACAAGGGTTAATTGATTTCGATTAATTTCAAGATTCAAACTTTTATAAATTGAAGAATAACTATTTGCAATAAGGGCAGCCTCAAAAGCAGATGGTGATTCAACTGTAATATCAACTATATCCAACCCCCTTTTTTGTTCAATAGTCACTACATTGGCAAGCAAAGAAATAATATCGTCGGTTGATTGCAAAAGGTGCTGATCTTCTTTTGAATCAAACTCATGACGCAATAATAAATAAAATTTTTCAGCCGAATTAAATACGGCGAAACTGTCCATCAGTGCTTCAGCGACTTTTTGTCGTGTAGTGTAAGATTTTAAAATCTCAATTTCATTTGCAATAAATCTATCGCTGCCATAATCGCTAAATTCTGGTAGGATTGGGGATTCGAGAATACTGCCCTGGGGTTTGGATATCTTTAATGAAGCAACTGAAGTGTAAATATCTTTAGCGCCTATTGCATAAATAATAGAAACGATTAAACTTGTTAATACGATCAATGAAATTGGTACAATATTATTTCTTATCAGATTCAGATAATCTTTTAAGGAATTTGATTCTTCTTCTTTAATAAAATTGGTCATGTTATTCAATTGACAGCCCTGGCTAATTTGAAATATTAATAATTAAGATCGCAAGCGAAACAATAGCTGAAAAGATTGAAAGTGAAATGGAGAGGTAATCCTTAAAATAAAGTTTGGGTTCGCCGGGAATTACTAAAATATCTCCTGCAAAAATTTCAGGAGTTTTTGAAATGCTTTTAGTTTCCTCGCTCCACAATATATCCTCGTATTTTAACTCAAGCACAGTTTGTGTTGAATCAGGCAAAGTTCTGATTAATTTCAATTCATCCAGATGCGAATCATCACTTGGACCACCAGCGTAAGAAAGTAAATCTGTCAAACTGCTGTAAGATGGAATGATGTACTTGCCCGGATATTTTACAAAACCCCAAACTGCAACTTTTATATTAACAGCTTCGGGGTCCGAATAATCAAACAAGGCACCTTGATTTTGCCTATATTGTCCAAGACTTCCGCCGATTTGAACATCACTCTGCTGAGCATAAGTTGACACGAATCCAATGCCAAGCATCAACAAAAAGAAAAGTGTAATATTTTTCATAACCTTTTTAGTAAGTTTCTAACTAAGAATTAAAATTACAAAAATTGCCTTACACATCAAATTTTGAGGGATATATTTCTTACTGCAAAAAGACTAACTGCAAATCCCAATGCCGGTCCAATGAAAAGAGCAAAAAGGATATAGACAATTTCTATTTTGATTAATGTAAAAGAGTTTGTAGAAATCTTTTCGATAAACTGAAGAAGATAGAGTATCACTCCCGAAGCTAAAATACTGGAGAATAAACCAATTAAAATCGCATTAAGAATAATGGGTATTTTAATTGTAGAGATTTTTGCCCCTACCAATTTCATTGTCTCAAAATCATCGGCTTTCACTTTCAAAATTGCACTGACGGTGGAGTAAACCAGATATATCGAAATCAAAATAAGAATTATCGCCGCTATTAAAATGTAAAATTTAAATCTCTCAATTGTTGAAACGATCTTATTTAGATATTCCTCTTTATAAACTACTTCATCAATACCGTTTAGAGATTGCAGAGAAGCAGTAATCATCTGAAGTGAATCGGAAGCTAAATATTCGGGTTTTAATTTAACACTAAAGGATGAGGGAAGTGGATTGTAATCCAAGATTCTAGCAAAATCTTCCCCTGTCTCTTTAATAAAAATTTCGGCTGCCCTTTCTTTTGATATAAAAACTATTGAAGAAAAAAAAGCTGCATTATTAATTTCTTTCTGAATGCTACTAAATTCATTTTCGCTAAGGTTTTCTTTTAAAAATATTTCCAGCCCGAAATTTGATTTAATTTTGTTCTGTAATGCTTCAGAAAGTTCGATGGAGATTAATGAAATACTGATCAGCACTACAGCAATAAAGATTGAAGTAAGTGATAGTAGAAAGGAAGGAATTGCACGCCCAATAATTTTTACAGATTCTTTTAAATAAAATGAAAGCATACTGTTAAATTAAAAATTTGATTCGTCTATCCAATTATTTATTTGCCATTTTTCATCGGCAGCATTTTTTTTAAGCGAAAGATTAACACGTCCATCAAGTCTTACAACATCAGTTGGGTTAAAAGTTATTGTCAGGTTAAAACTTCTGACTACATTTGCGCTGAGGCTGTCAATCGTACTAAGAACAATCTCATTCCAGATAAGATCAAGCCGCTGCGAGTTTTGAAATAATCCGAATGTTGTTTTTATATCCTCATCCCTGCCCCAGGTAACATCAAAACTCTGTTCATAATCCCGGTATGTAAAAAGAAAATCATTACTGATTACTTGTCCGTAAATCAATGTGTCTTTAAAAGTATAAGCGTATTGAAAATTCTGGAATACACCGTCAATAGTTTTTTGATCAGAAAGCCCCGTACTCGAAGATTGATCTGAAAAATCAAGGGTTGGGGCAAATGGATTTGTACAACTTCCAAAAATGAATATAAGCAGGACAGCACTAAATAAGATTTTAATAATACCTCCCTTTTAATTCACTCCAGGTAGGTAATTCTCCGTTTTTTATATCCTGCCAAAATGAAATCACATATACTGCCCTTGAATCCCGTTTGATATTAAACCTTAAAACCCCTGCATAATTTATTGGGAATTGGTCAGTATGCGGAACATTTAACGCATAACTTGCTTCATAAAAAACACTATCACCCTGCAGGCTTTGATTAACCTGATCTAAAACCAATGTCATTGGTTGATCCGCAGTTATTTTGTTTGCGATATTTATAAAATACTGACGCTCATTTTTTATCGTCCAATCATTAAGTAGATCTGGAAATTGCGAAAGTGCTTCGCTTGATGGTGAAAATAAAAATGGAATTGTACTAAATGAAGAGTCTGCAAAACAAGCCACATAATTATCAGGGTTTTTATCTCTTAGGGAATTAACAAAATTTTCAATTAGAATTTCTGGAGTTACAGCAGTTTGAAATGAGTCTCGAGGCAGTAAAGGAATTTCTGCATCACGGGTAGTAAATATATCGCAGCCTATCAATAGAATTGGAAAGATAAAGAATATTTTAAAAATCGTTTTCATATCAATGTAATAATAACAAGATGCCGGTAAAATATTAAGTCAAAATTAAGGTCATAAAAGACACAGTATAATTAGGAATTATAACTTATACATCAATCCTGTTAAGCATCGCTCTTCCAATAGTAGCTTCATCTGCAAACTCAAGATTGCCGCCGATAGGTAAACCGCGGGCTATTCTTGTCACTTTTATCCCGAGAGGCTTGATTAATCTTGCAAGATATAGCGAAGTTGCCTCCCCTTCTGTATCTGGGTTTAGCGCTAAAATGACTTCCGAAATTTCTTCGCTCTTGAATCTTGCGATCAATTCTTTAATTTTTAATGAATCAGGATTTATCCCTGCGAGCGGTGAAAGTACACCCCCCAAAACATGATAACTTCCACTGAACTCGTGTGACTTTTCAATTGCAATTACATCACTTGCCTCTTCAACTACGCAGATTGAATGCTTATCACGTTTCGGACTTGTACAAATATCGCACAATTCATGTTCAGAAAGATTGAAACATCTTTCACAAAATCTTAATTTCGATTTCAAATCTGTAAGTGAACGAACTAAACTCTCAAAATTTTCTTTATCACTTTTCAAAATATGAAGAGCAAGCCGCTGTGCAGTTTTCTTTCCTATCCCGGGCAGTTTGCTTAGTTCATCGATGGCAGTTTGAAGAGGTTGTGCAATTAACAAATTAGAATCCTGGAATATTTAAACCGGGGGGAATCATTCCCTTTGTAACTTTTGACATTTCATCCTCAGCTAATTTGGATGCTGAATTTAGTGCCTTATTTACTGCTGCAACAACTAAGTCTTCTAATATTTCTTTTTCATCCGGTTTTATAACTTGTGCATCTATTTCAATGCTTATTATTTCTTTATGACCGTTGGCAACGGCTTTAATTATACCGCCGCCAGCTTCCGCTGATACTGTTTTATTTGCTAATTCAGCTTGAACTCGCTGCATTTCTTCCTGCATTTTCTGCACTTGTTTGAGCATTCCTTGCATGCCGCCTTTCATCAATTCCTCCGAAAATAAAGTTTAATAAATATTCGTTTTTTTGAAGCAATATAATATATCAGTTTGACTTTATACATCTAAATTTCCTAATTTCACGCCCGTTATTTAATTAAAGGAGTTTACTATCGAAGCAAGACAGACAAAAATAATCTTCGATGAACAAGCCTACACTATAAAAGAGTTTCCGGATTTGTTCATTAATTCTTTAGGTAAAGAAATTAAACTTAAAGATTTTGGTCAGAAGTCAGCACAATTGAACGTTTTTTTTCTTGATTATCTGAAGGAATTCCATGTCCCAACTGCCTTTGTTAATCTTCATTCGGCAAATTCAATAGTAATTTTGAAGAATAAGAGGATTCCTTTTTCTATAAAGATTTTAAATACTTTAGATAAAAGAACAGCAAAAATTTTCAATCACAAAGAAGGTGAAATTTTAAACCTGCCCATCTTTGAATATCATTACGGCGGAAATAAAGATTCAATTATAACTGAAAGTCATATCGTTTCTTTCGATTTATGTTCAATTGAAGATCTAAAATTAATAACAAGGATTTCCTCAAAAATTAATGCCGTTATTAGATCATTTTTTGAAAGAAGAAATTTAATCCTATCGGAGCTTTCCTGCATCTTTGGGAAAAACGGTGATAAATTTTTTCTTGTCGAAGATTTCTCCCCGCAAAGCTTGAAAGTAATTTCCCCAGACAAAACTTTAAAAGTTCCTGATCCTTACAAATTGACTTCTCCGGTGGAAGTGAAAAAGTATTCAGATTTTCTTATAAATCTTTTAAAAAATTGAACAGTATGTTTACTAAATACGGTTACTCCACAATTGGTATTATTGCTTTCCTTTCTTTTGTTATGATCTGTATTAGTTTCTATGTCAATAATCAAGTAGCCAAATATTTTCTTATCATCTTTCCGTTGCTGTTGATGGTTTTTACGTTAAACTTTTTCCGTGACCCGGAGAGAGTTACTCCAAAAGATGAAAACCTGATAATCTCGCCGGCAGACGGAAAAATAATAGTGATCAAAGCAGTTGAAGAAAATAATTATTTACGTTCAAGAGGAAAACAAATATCAATTTTTATGTCACCGTTGAATGTTCATGTAAACCGGATTCCAATTTCAGGTGAAGTGGAATATTTAAAATATCACGAAGGAAAATTCATAAAAGCATTTGACGATAAAGCTTCGCAGGAAAATGAAAGAATGGAAATAGGTATTAAAAGTAATTTTGGAAAAGTTTTTTTCACTCAGGTTGCTGGTTTTGTCGCTCGCAGAATTGTAACGGATTTAAATATTGGTGATAGCGTAATTGTTGGAAATAGATTTGGTATGATCAAGTTCGGCAGTCGTGTTGATATTATTGCCCCTGATAATTTCATTGTGAAAGCAAAGGTCGGGGATAATGTTACAGCGGGAGAGACTATTCTCTTTGAACAAAAATAAATGAATAGACCAATCGTCACTCGCTCCGTAATCCCAAATTTATTTACTGCAATGAATATGTTCTGCGGATATTTATCAATGATTAATTCCTCCGAACAAAATTATTTTTACGCAGCTTGGCTTATAATTATTGCCGCAATATTCGATGCACTTGATGGTTTTGCAGCACGCCTCACAAACTCAAGCAGCGAACTCGGTGTTGAACTTGATTCACTTTCTGATGTAGTTAGTTTTGGTGCTGCACCCGGCTTTCTAATTTATTCAGTTTATCTAAATCAGTTTGAAGTTGTTGGTGTCATGTTAAGCTCATTATTATTAATTGCCGGCGGATTTCGTTTGGCAAGGTTTAATGTTCAGCTTGTGGGATTTTCAAAAACACATTTCACCGGTTTGCCCATACCTTCTTCAGGAATTACAGTTGCGCTTTTTATTCTTGCTTACATTGAAAAAATAGATAATAAAAATATTTCACTCGTTATAATTCCAATGGTAATTCTGCTATCTATTTTGATGGTAAGTAAAATCAAGTATGATACTATTCCTAAGATTTCCTTGAATTCATTCAAGCAAAAACCACTTCCTTTTCTTTTTCTTCTCGCATTTATTGTTCTGCTTATTAGTACAAGTTATAAAGGACTTTTCTTCACTTTTGTTTTCGTGATTCTATTTGGTATTTTTCGTCAGATGTTTAACTGGTTCAGAAAGAAAAAAAAATAAGGAATTTTTAAGTGTTCAAAGCAAAAGTTATTATTAAGCGTCGCCCCTCCATTTTAGATCCGCAGGGCAAAGCTGTGGAAAAAGGTGCTCAGCATTTAGGTTTGAATAATATCAAAGATACCCGCATCGGAAAGTTCATCGAGTTTAATGTTGATACGGCTGATGAATCTGAAGCGAGATTGGAAGTTGATGAATACTGTAAAAAACTTCTCGCAAATCTTATAATGGAAGATTATGAATTTACTCTTGAGAAATTTTCATGAGCGCTAAATTTGGTGTAGTGGTTTTCCCGGGTTCAAATTGCGACCACGATGCATACCACGTATTAAAAAATATAAACGGATTCACCGTTAACTTTCTCTGGCACAAACTAACCGACCTAAAAAATTGTGATGTAATTATTTTACCCGGCGGATTTTCCTACGGCGATTATCTGCGTACAGGTGCTATCGCAAGATTTTCCCCGATTATGAATTCAGTAATAGAATTTGCTGAAAGGGGTGGGATAGTTCTCGGGATTTGTAACGGCTTTCAAATTCTTCTCGAAGCAGGACTTTTACCCGGCGTTATGTTGAAAAATAAATCCCTTCAATTTGTTTGCAAAGATGTTTATCTTTCAATTGAAAATAATAACACTGTTTTCACAAAGTTATTTGAAAATCAGAAAGTCATCAAGGTTCCTATTGCACACGGCGAAGGAAATTATTTCACAGATGAGAAAACATTAACCCGGCTTGAAAAAAACAATCAGATTGTCTTTCGATATTCCGGCGTTGACGGTACTATCAATGATGAAGCAAATCCAAATGGTTCGCTTTCAAATATTGCGGGAATTATAAATGAAAAAGGCAACGTACTCGGTATGATGCCCCACCCCGAAAGATGTTCTGATCCTGTACTTGGGAATACTGATGGTAACTTTCTTTTTCAATCAATAAATAAATTTTTATTAAACTGAGGTCAACATGGGAAATTTAAATGGATGGGAATTGCTCGTAATCGTTTTTGCAATTCTTCTTTTATTTGGCGCTAAAAAGATTCCTGAATTAGCACAGGGACTTGGCAAAGGTCTTAAAGAGTTCAAAAAGGGATTGAAAGATGTTGAAGATGAAATAAAAACTGCTGCATCTGATGATAAAAAAATTGAGGAGAAGAAGTAATTTCTTCTCCTTTTTTTTCTGTCCCTGTTTATCTTCGAATGCAAATGTATTTGAGTGATATGCTCACATTCGCGTCTAATTTTTTTTCTATTTCATAAATAAACTTTCCAATCTGCTGAAGAACATTATTTCCCTTTTCAAATCAAAATAAAACGGGGATTCAATCCCCATCACTCCCCCCTGTCTTTTCTCCAATATCTTCCTTAAATTAAAAGCAAAAATCCCGAGGTTTTCTATGAAACCAAAAATATTCCTTCTTTCCTGTCTTTCATTTATAATTTTTAATTTTTCATTTATAATTGGTACAGTCCGTTACGTAAGCAAGACCGGCAGCAGCACCCCACCCTACACAACCTGGGAAACCGCCGCCGACAGCATTATGGAGTGCATTAACATCTCCGTGTTTGGCGACACCATTTACGTTGCCAACGGCACTTACAAAGAGCAGGTAGTTATGATTCCCGGCTTATCGCTTATTGGCGCTGGGATGGATAGCTGTGTAATTGATACGCGAACTTTAATACAGCCCGATGGACTTACGGCTATAACGATGGTAGATAGCTGTATCGTCATTGGATTTCAAATAATACTACCAAACGATGAATATAGCCTTGGCTTCATAAGTGGTTCTTCATGGAGTATATTTGAACGAAATAGGATTGTTGGTGGGCCAAAAGGCGGAGCTTTAATAAGTTCTAATATCGTTGTTAGAGAAAATATACTTGATGGACAATATGATACAGGAATTCATATATCAGGATTTTCACAAAGTTATCATCCTATTGTTGAAGAGAATGTATTTTTTAATCAATCGGGTTACTCCATTCTCGTGCTTTTTGGCACCAAACCCACAATCCGGAACAACATAATTTATTTGGATGGAAATTTCGCTTTTGGATATCATGGAGGTGGATCTGATACGGCTAGGATATATAGTAATTTAATTATTTCAAAAAAT
>DAOLIQ010000084.1:0-13685 GCA_035328465.1 Ignavibacteriaceae bacterium
TGAATCTGCTCAGAATCTATCATTATGATTTGACTGAGAGCAGAAATTTTTTTTAGATTTTTTGAGTTTTTTTCGTACGAATATTTTGCAAAATATGAAGTTAAGTACTCATCAATTTGCTTAGGATCGTCAAGCTTTTTAATTGAACCCATTATTAAAAATGATAAGTATCTGTTTTCATTCATTGTAGTTGTCTTGGTTTTCTTAGGTTTTTCTTGACGCAAAACATTAAAGCTCGCAGGCGATCCGTATTTTATTAAATCATAAAAATCTTCACCTTCCCTGAACATTATATAAATGTTTTTATCTAAGTACACATAGCTTGTTGGATATTGAATAAGCTTATCTTCAGCATGAAATGCTGCAACACCCGCTGTTGCAGAAGTCAATCCTTCTTCAATAATTTTAATATCTCTAATCTGTGAATATTTTCTTTGCACAATACTCTCCCATTAATCGTGAATACATTGATTTTGCCCGCTGGAAAAATTACAATTATGACAATGTTTTCTTTCTTTAAAATATGATTTTAACTGCAATGCACTTAATATTTTTTTTAGTTCAACTCCGAATTTTAATCTATCTTTCTGCTTTAACTCAATAAGAAATTTTTTGTCGAGTTGCTTTAAAAAAATAAGTCTTAGTTCAAAGTCATTAATGTTTTTATATAATCCCGACACAATATAAAAATAAAATTTCAACTGATTTAAATAATGTTCTGCTTTGGAAACAATATTTTCTTCATTCACATTATCAGTTTTATAATCAATGATAATTATTTTCCTATCTAAAAAAATAATTTTATCAATAATGCCTGTAAGAAAATAATCCCCTTCTTTATAAAATACTTCAAACTCGTTTTTTTGGTTTAAATGTGTCTTAATCTCTTTATATGCACTTGAATTAAAATATGGTTCAAGAGTTGCCTGAATTTCATTTTTCAAAGACTCCATTAAATTAGCAGCACCGAGTTCTGAATTAATTACAGTATCAATGGCGGCAATAGTTTCTTCAGGAGTCAATTCCAATTGCAATAATTTGTGAATAATTTTCCCTTTTGCCTGTGCAATATTCTTTTCGGGATCAAACGAAGTGATAATAGTCTCATTTGATTCTCCCCCATCCTGTGAATGGTCCTGAGAATGATCATCATTATCAATCTGAACCGAGAAGTCAACAAGATTATCATAACCCAATTCATATTTTAGATAATACTTAAATGGACAGTCCATAAATGTCAGAAGTTTAGTGGCAGAAATCATTTCACCACTAACCACCGAATCAACCCGATCAATGTTTATGTTGAATTTATTTGTATTTACTTCTTCATTACAATGATAGCTATTTTCAGATAGTTCAATTTTTCTGAGGATAGGAATATTAAGTTTTATGTGTAAAGTTTTAGTTTCCATCTTATTATCTATTGAAGCAAATCGTTTAAGATTTGATTCAATGTAAAGAGTTTCTTTTTCTTCAATGACTCCGAATGCATCTTGCAATAATCCAATGAAAGTATTTTTATTTTCAGGACATTTCTCGCAACAAATATAAAGTGAATCCATCGCTCGCGTGACAGCTACATAAAATAGTCTCTTCAGTTCGGCAATGTTTTTTTTCCTGACAATGATATTATTCAACTCCGCAATAGGCGGAGCGACGGCTTCAGCAAAAAAATTATCATCCTGAAAAAGCTTCGTTATTATTCCAAACTCTTTACTGAACGTAATTGACCTTGTTTTTACGAAATCATTTTGGGGTGTTTCTTCGCATTTATACAGAAAAACATTTCTAAATTCTAATCCCTTTGCTTGATGTATTGTTAAAATCTTGACAGAATTTGATTCATCGTTTAATGCTGCCTGCGATTCGTCAGCTCCCGTTTCAATTTTATTACTTAAATAATTTATGTAATCATAAATTGTAGTGAAGCCTTTTGAATGAAACTCCAGACTAAGCTTGATTAGTTTTTTAAGGTTTGCAATATCCTGATGCCCATTTTTTCTAGAATTAATCACAGAAAGAAAATATGAATCTGAAAGTATTCGGGCTAATATTTCCGGAGAACTAAAATTGTAAACAAGTTTTATTACTGATTTGAGTTTATTAACTATGTTTTGTATCTCTGTATTCTTTTCAGCGTAGGACTTTATCTTATCGAAATAATAATATCCATCAGAACAGCTAATATCAAATAAAGTCGAATCCGGCAATAGGAAGAACGGCGATCGAAGTAATCCGATTAATGCCGTATCATTTTTTTGGTCTATTAAAAAAGAGAAAAAGTTATAAATATCATAAACAATTTGCTGTTGATAAAATCCTTTGCCGCCAAGAATCGTGAATGGAATATTGGCATCCTGAAAAACATTTTCAAGATCTGCAAATGATTTCCTTTTGCGGACAAGAATTGCGCAATCCCCCCACTTAAAATCTTTTTGATTTGACAATTGAATTAATTTATTTTTCACCAGTATTGCTTGCGAGGCTGGCTGGAGATCATCCTCCATTTTTTGAGCAAAGAGAATTTCAATTCTGCCTGTAACCTCCTCCTCCCTAGCGCAAATAATTTCACTATATGATACTTCATTAAAATTAATATTTGGAGAGCTAAATAGTCGGGAGAATAATTCGTTGGTAAAAGCAGCTAATTCGGGAGCCATTCTGAAACTATGCGGAAGTTCGAGAATGGAATCCATTCCGCTTTGTTTTTTTATATCGCTTTTAGTTTTATCAAAGACTTCGAGCTCTGCATCTCTGAACATATAAATACTTTGTTTTTCATCACCAACCACGAAGAGATTATTTTTCTTTAAGTGATCAACTATAGGAAGAAAAATATGATACTGAATTTCATTTGTGTCCTGATATTCATCCACCATGACGAATTTATACTTTTCACCGAGAGCATTTTGAACAGATTCATTTTCCAAAATATTTTTAGTAAATAATAGTATGTCTTCAAAATCAAGCAATCCCTGCTCCTTCTTTTTATTCGAATAGATTGAAAGACATTTTTCAAAAAGATCAAGTAAAATTTTCCCGAATCTTGCAAGTTCTGAATTTATTTTTGAATTCTCATCAAAATTTAGTTTGCGGTAATCTTCAGATATTTCTTCCACATATTTGATTTCATTTTCCAGTCCACTTTGATCAGCTAAATAGCCACGCTTGTAAAGAGTTCCACTAGTTGTTATGAGAGTGTTTAAAAGATTTTGCAATAGCTGCTGAAGATTAGCATTCGATTTATGCTGTTTAATATTTTGTAGAATAGCATTAACCTCAATGGCTTTCTCGTTATCATTTTTAATTCGTAAAACACTAGAATTAATTTTGTCAACAGCATTAATGATATCATCAATATTCTTCAAAAATATCTGATCTATTTTTTTATTAAAAACATCAGAAAAAAAATTCGCTATTTCAACTTCACTGTTTTTATAAATGCGTTCCTTAACAGATAAAACATTTTTTCGATTGTTGATAAGAGAAGTTAATTCCTTTTGCAAGATATCTTTGGAAGAAAAAGTTCTGATAAGATACTTAAGATTTTCTTCTTCAGTTTTACTGTGACTCTGAATGAATGCTTCTTGAATTGATAATTCAATTAACTCTGCCGATTCATTCTGATCAATTGCAGTAAAATTTGCATCAATTCCAGATTCCACCGGATGCTCACGTAAAATACCGATACAAAAAGAATGAATTGTTGATATGTTTGCGGAAACTAATTGTCTGCGAATAAATTGTAATTTTCTCTTAATAGCAAGATCAGTTTCTTCTGAAATTCTTTTGTCAATTTCCACTGATATCTTTTTGTAGAGTTCACTTGCAGCCTTTTCTGTAAAAGTGATAGCGCAAATATTTTGAAGCAATACGTTGGGAAGCAATGCAATTTCAATAAACCGTTTTGAAAGTACAAAAGTCTTTCCTGAACCAGCATTAGCAGTTAATGAAATATGTCTTTCAAGGTTAAGCGCCTTCGATTGTTCAATTGTGAGTGCTTTCATTCTGTCTAATGATATTACTTTTTGTATGCAGGGATGGTTATAAGAAATGTAGTTCCTGCCGAATTACTTTGAAGGAGGGAGATACTGCCGCTAATATTTTCAAGAAATCTTTTTGCTAATTTTAATCCTATCCCCATACCTTTCTCCTTTGTAGTAAAGTTTTGGTCAAAAATTTTATTCTGAATTTCTAGAGGAATTCCACTACCATTATCACTAATCGAAAAAAGAATCTTACTTTCAATTATTTCCAATTTTAGAATTATTTTAGTTGCACCGGCTTGAAGAGAATTGCGAATAAGATTAAGCACCATCCTTCTGAGCTGAGTTTTATCACCTTCAATTAGTGCAGATTGATGATTGGTATCAAATACAATTTGAATATTATCATCATAGAAAAGATTAACACTCTCTTTTAATATATCGGATACATCAATCACCTCGAGTTTTAAACTCGGCATCTTTGCGAAACGCGAAAACTCTGAGGCAATAAGACTAAGATTTTCAATCTGTGCAAGGATGGTGGAAGAAACTTTTTCAAATAATGTTTCGAAGTTCTTGTTCTTGTCCTTAAAGGATATTATTAACTGCTGCATAGCCAGTTTCATTGGAGTGAGCGGGTTTTTAATCTCATGAGCAACTTGTTTAGCCATTTCTTTCCAAGCATTTTCCCTCTCAATGGCTGCGAGTTCAAGTTGATTTTTTTTCAATTCATTCATCATTGAATTGAAACCATTATATAAATCTTTTATTTCTCCTCTTTGATCGTTGACAAGATTTAAATCAAAATCACCCCGGGCAACAACTTCAGTGGCCTTTGTTAATCTTCGGATCGGCAATGAAATTTTATTTGCTAAAAAAGTACTAACAAGAATAATAATAATAATTGCGAACGAATAAATCCCAAATAGAAAAATATCAATATCCAAAGTCGAAAATGTAAGTTTCACTTTATCAAATGCGTCATTACACTCTATGATAAACTCTTTATCACCAATTATCGCTCTTGTATAGAGTGAATGATATTGATAATCATTCAATTTTTGTTTATTGAGATATTCACGATAATTAAGATAATTTATGTTATAGTGAGTTTTAGAATTAAGCTTGTTTGAAAATAAACCGGCGTTATAAAAATCATTGGCAGCATTGAATATTATATCTGTACCATCGTAAACATTAAACTGTATTCCGAGTTCCGTACTTGCATTATTGAATACTTCTGAGAGAGTTCGTTTTTTATTTTTGATTAATTGAGTTTGGATATGCTTTTGAACAAATCCTGTACGCTGATTTAATTCATTGAAGATTTCTGATTCAGTTCTATCTTCAACAATTTGTCTGTTGTAAATCGCAAGAACTATAACAGGGAGGATCGAAATAATTAAAAAAGTAACTTGTAATTGAGTCCTAAAAGTGAGCCGGAATTTTTTTAATTCCGGAATGAGTAGAATAATTCCAATTATAAAAATAAAAGTACTGTGAAGAATAAATATTTTAAAAAAGTTAAAAAGATTCCAGGATATCTGTTTCGTTTTAACTGCCACGGAAGTTACTTTTTCATCACCATCCTTCACTGTTTTTAATACAAAAGCTAAAAATTGCTCTTTGTTTAATTCGAGATTAATAAACGCTTCACCAGCTTCTGTATTTACGGATTTTAATATCGGACCAGACTGTTCGCGCGAAGGATAAACATCACCAGCAACATCTTCAAGCTTCGAATCACTATATATAAATATTTTTAAATCACTAATGTCAATGACAGAATTAAGTAAATTTTTTTGTGATCTGAGAAATTCCGGTATTTCAGTGAGGTTTGATTTCCCTGCATCTACTGTTAATGTACAGGACACATAACCCATCAAAATTCCATTATCTTCAACTTGAATAATACCGCCTACTAATTTTCGGAAGTGATCCTCACTATATTGAAAATAATTTATTTCGTCGTTATTAAATTTTTTTAATGATTTTAGTGGATCAAATGAATCATTTACCCCCACAGAAAATTTACCGAGCTGATTTTTACTTCTGTCGTAAATTATAATTGAAGAACTTATTGACTCCCGCTGAAGTGAGCTATTGCTCCATAGAATTAACGCTTCTGAATTATAATTAGTATTTCGTTTTGAAAAACTGCCTAAAAGTTTTTCATCAGTTGAAGAATTCTGCAAAGTCTCTTCAATAATAAATTTTAGCAGATTATCATTGGTTCGATTTAGTTCGTAGGCAGTTGTTCTTAATGATGTTTTTTCTAACTGAAGATTGAAATAATTTAGCAGCGTTACTGAAATAATGGAGGCGGCAAACAATGAATAAACATAAGAAAGTTTGGAATTTTGTTTTAAGCCAATTAGTAAATAAACGAGCGTAGTAATGATTAATGTGAATACCGATATTAGAATTTCGTCAATTAGCGGCTCGTGTTGGATTTTAATGAATACAATTCCAAAAACTATCAGCATAATAAACAAAAGAAAAAAATTCTGATATTTTTTTTGCGTTTCAAATTGAATAACATTAGAAATAAAGTGGATAAGTGAGGCTAATACCAAAACAACTGCAAAACCAAATAATAAAATATTTAGATTCATCACTATAGCCACTGAATCAGGTATAATTGACGCTTCTTTGAAATATCGAAGTGAAGAATCAAAAACAACACTTTTTATGGAAGCGCTCAATCCTCTTATTATCAAGAGATAAATTGAAATTGCAACAAAGACAAGAAGAAGCCTCCAAAATGTAATAGTATGCGTTTTGATTGAGCCAAGATAATCACGGATAAGTTTAAAAGCAGTAATCGAGATAATTAGAAGGAATATATTAGTAACAAGAAACTCGAGCGGTGATTTAACCACTCCCCCTCCAAAAACCGAAGAGAAATTTGCAGGGTCAACTATTGAACCGGAAAAAATATTTGAAGGAAAGCCTAATTTAAAAATCAGGAATCTGAAAATTGAACAGTAAATCAATACAAGTATAAACTTAAAAATTCGCTTTTTAATTTTCATAAAGTCGCTTTTAAATCCAAAGCTAATAAAAATCAATCCAATAAAAATCAGAGCGCTTTGCAAAACATTTATTTTTTCCTGAAAATTATAAAGCTCGCCATTAAGTGAGGGCTTAGTAAATGTTACAAGTCCTATTTTATTATTGTTATTGTTTAACAGCTCAAACGAATACTCTCTCCCATCCTTAGTTTTTTGATGAAAGGGATTATAATCAATTTTGAATGATGTATTGAATTCCTCGGCTAAACGGTCACTGAAACTAATTCGTTCGAAAGATGCATTCTGTATTGAATATTTATTTTCGAATGGAAGACTAACTATAAGGTAAAATTGATCTGTTTCAAAATAAAGTGTATCTGTGAGATTTAGGTAAGTGATCAGATCAGAATCCACAAAATGAGTTTCACCAATTGGATAATTTAAAGGAAAGATTTCTTCTTGAGGCACTGCAAGTAGATCATTCCAGGCAATAATCTTTCCATTGGGTGCAACAATCTCAACTGAGAAATTATCAAATATACTTTGATTTACAAGTTCGACGATTGAGCGGTAAGTTTGATTATTGCGGAGAATTCTTCGAAGATTTTCTTTAAGTTTTGAGTTAGTGGAATTTAATTTTGCCTGTTCATCGGTGAAATTTGTTTTGGCAGAAATTTCTATATCTGCAATTTTTTCAACAACAATTTTATCCCAGTTGACTTTCTTGGAGTCCACAATTACAGGTGTAAGCACTCCGGAAATAAAAATAAGTAATAAAATAAAAAAGACGATAGCAAAAAATTTTCTATCGCCTTTTAATTTATTAAAAATATTAGGAGTCATTAATTGATAGTAATTTGTGTAATCTTCAAATTGTTGCCGATCCTTTTTAATGCCACAAATACTTTAGCGGATTCCCTCTTACCCTTATGCTCATAAAAATAGTTACCGGTTGCATAAGGGTAGTTCGTGTCGGAATAGATGTTTGAAAATCGAAATGAAATGACTTGATGAATTTTAAAAAATTCCTGAAGAATATAAAACGCCTGATTGGAACTGTAATACCCTGAAACGCCATTTGATAAGCTAAAATAAGTCTGAGCATTAAAAAGATTTGATATTTTACTAACGCTTCCTTCAGCAAAGTCATTTTCTATTTCAGAAAAAATTCGCTTTTCTTGCGTAACAATTCTTTCATTATGCAATTTATTCAGAAAATTTTTTTCCTGAGGAAATAGAATTGCGGGTAGAAAAATCAACCCGCAAAATATCAAAATTATATTTTTTAGACAGTGTTTCATTTAACCATCTAAAAATTAAAAAATTAAATTAACTAATGCCACTATTTCATAAACAATATTATTGGTTTACTAAATTGAATCTTGGATTTAATTGGTTTAATGCATTTCTTACTTCGGCGTTATTTTTAAGCTTCAGCATAGTTTCGCCTTCGATAAGTTGAAACGCCCAGTCAAATACGACACGATCGCTGGTAAAAGAACTGACTCTAACTTTTGCAAAGTGGTTATCCCATGTCCAAATTACATACGTATGACCAGTTTTAACTTCTACATATTTTTCTGGTGCCCAGCCGGAAACAGGGGCAAAAGGAATGTCATAGATATCATTTGTTAAACCCATGTCTTGAATATCAGTATCATCCCAAACATTGAAATAAAGAACACCATCATAATTTTCAAAGAAGAAATCAGATAACAAGCTATTGTACGGAACCACGTTAAAATCTGTAAATGAAAACCCTGAGTTATTTGGAAATCTTCTATAGTCAAAAATTGATTGATTAAATCCTTCGGGACGAGCGATTCCATAAACAACATCATAACTGAGTTCGCTTTCATTACTGTTATAATCGAAAGCTGTGACTGCATAATAGTATCTGTTACCGTTAGCGGCATCATAATCAATAAAATAATTATCGTAAGAAGTTCCTATCAATTCATATCTTCCGTTATAACTATCGCTATAATAGATATTATAACCCGCAAGATCGGATTCCCGATTCTGCTGCCATGTTAAATCTACTCTATTGTCACCGTTATAAACAATAATGTCAGATGGTGGCGCTGGAGCAGTATAATCAACATCGTGATAATAATCGTTGACATCACAAGACTGTAAGAAGATTGTGATTGAGAGGATTGCAAGAGAGAAGAGTTTTGTTTTCATTTCGTCACCTTTTAGTTTTTAAGTAATATCCCAAAAGATGTACCGAAAAATTTGATTGAAATTTCTTCTAAAATGAATTGAATATTCTGAACCTGTACAATGAAATAGACAAGTAATTTTACTTTTTTATAATCAATTTACAGGATCAGATGCCAAAAAATTCTCCATTAAAGAACATTTTGTGGTTATTAATGACTCCAACTGATTTTCCGGTTAAAAGTTTTTTGTCGAATGGACTATTTTTTGATTTACTAAAAAACTTATTTTTTTCAACAGTCCAAACTTCATTTAGATCAATGATAGAGATTTCTGCAAGTTCACCCTCAACAATTTTGGGTATGGAAATATTAAGAATTAATCGAGGATTGATTGCCATCTTTTCAATCAATTGTTCAAAGGACAATATTTTTTTATGATAAAGTTCAGTTAATGCAAGTGCTAGTGAAGTTTCAAGACCGACAATACCATTGGGTGCGTATTCAAATTCTTCATCCTTTTCTTCAGGTGAGTGCGGGGCATGATCACATGCAATACAATCTATTGTTCCGTCTGCGAGAGCAGCAATAACCGCTTGTAAATCTTCTAGCGAGCGAAGCGGCGGATTCATCTTAGTATTCGTGTCGTATCCTTTTACCGCATTATCAGTCAGAGTAAAATGGTGGGGGGTAACTTCTGCGGTTACTTTAATTCCTTTTTTCTTTGCTTCACGCACTAAATCAATAGACTTCTTAGAGCTGATGTGGGCAATATGAAGGATTCCCCCCGTATATTCTGCAAGCAAAATATCTCTTGCCACAAGAAGGTCTTCAGCAACAGAAGGTATTGGCGGCAATCCTAATATCGTAGAATTTAATCCTTCATTCATAGCTCCACCGGCAAGTGATTCGTCCTCACAATGTTCAATTATAGGGACGTTGAACATCTTAGAGTATTCTAAAGCTCTCTTTGCAATAGAGGCAGTCTTAATTGCAGCGCCATCATCAGAGAAACCAACAGCCCCTGCTTCGTAAAGTTCAGCCATAGGGGAAAGATACTCCCCCTTTCTTCCTAAAGAAGCAGCAGCGACCGGATGAACTTTTACCAAATGCGATTTTGCTTGGCTTAAAATGAAATTAATAATTTCAGCAGAATCAACAGCAGGATCTGTATTTGGCATACACGCAATTGAAGTAAAGCCGCCATTTGCAGCGCTGTTACAACCAGTAATGACAGTCTCTTCATCTTCTCGCCCCGGTTCTCTTAAATGAACATGCATATCGAAAAGCCCGGGAACAATATACTTTCCTTGCAGATCAAAAACTTTTGCATCGGAAACAGCATTGCCTTTATTTTTACCCATTGCCGAAATAATGCCGTCAATGATTATTAAATCAACTCCCTTTTCATCAAGTTTTTGATGAGGGTTAAAAACATTTACATTTTTTAAAACGATTTTCATATAAGCCCTTAGTTAAGTGTTCCCAGTAAATAGAGAATTGCCATTCTTACGGCTACACCATTAGTAACTTGATTAAGAATAATTTGGTTTTTACCATCGGCAGCAAGTGATGAAATTTCTACTCCACGATTTATCGGTCCGGGGTGGAGGATTAAAATATCTTTTCCATTTTTTTCCAATCGTTCTTCTGTCATACCAAAGTATTTTGAATATTCACGAATGGATGGGAAATATTCCCTGGCTTTTCTTTCAAGTTGAATTCTCAAAATATTTAATACGTCATTTTCCTGAATTGCTTCATCAATATCATAAATAATTTTGACACCGAGTTCTTCAATATTCCTTGGAATCATGGTTGCCGGTCCACAAATTGAAACATCAGCACCCATAGTCTTTAACCCATAAATATTTGAAAGAGCAACGCGGCTATGAGCGATGTCACCAACAATACACACTTTTAGTCCTTCAAGTTTACCAAGTTTTTCACGAATGGAATACATATCAAGAAGTGCTTGTGTTGGATGTTCATGGATTCCATCTCCGGCGTTAATCACATTAGCATCGCTAATTTTTGTCAGGTAAAGGGGGGTGCCTGCTGCAGCGTGTCTGACAACAATCATATCTATTTTCATTGCCTCGATATTTTTTATTGTATCTTTAAATGATTCGCCTTTACTAACGCTGCTACCAGAAACGGAAAAATTAATAGTATCGGCTGAAAGTCTCTTTTCAGCAAGTTCAAATGATATTCGGGTTCGGGTCGAACTTTCGTAAAATAAATTGACAATTGTTTTACCCTGAAGAGTTGGAACTTTTTTAATGGGTCTCTCTAACACTTCACGAAAAGTAATTGAAGTATCAAGAATTAGTTGAATGTCTTCTCGGGGAACACCTTGAAGGCCTAGCAGATGTTTACTTGAAAGTGGCATAATTTAATTATTTTTATTTTCAGATTCGAGCAGATAGATGGCATCTTCACCATCTATTTCTTTTACTTTGACTTTTATTTCTTCATCAATCGAAGTGGGAATATTTTTCCCCACATAATCGGCACGGATCGGTAAAGCTCTGTGTCCTCTATCAACAAGAATAAAGAGTTGAATCGTTCCGGGACGTCCAAAATCCATAAGTGCATTCAGGGCAGCACGAACAGTTCTTCCTGTATAAAGAACATCATCAATTAGTATAACATCTCTTTCGTTTATGTCAAAAGTAATGTTAGAAACAGACACTTCCGGCTGCTTTAATCTTGTTCTGAAATCATCTCTATAAAGAGTAACATCAAGGACACCTAAAGGTAAATCAATATTTTCAATTTGCTTGATTTTCTGTTGAATTCGCTTCGCAAGAAATTCACCCCGGGTTCTCATTCCAATTAAGACGAGATTTTTTGACCCTTTGTTTTTTTCAAGAATTTCATGAGCTATTCTTGTTAATAAACGGTCGAATCCTTCACTATCGACTGGCTTTGATTTAATATTCATAAAAAAAATCCTCTTCGGAAAAATCCTAAGAGGTTGTTCTTTGTTAATAGATTTCCTTCTCAACCTCTCGGGATAGAATTAAAGGTATTTGTATTTCAAAAATAAATTTAATCTTGTTCAAAGCAAAGAGAAACTTATTTAAAATAAAAAAGGGATCTTTCTTCAAGATCCCTTTCATAGAAAATTATTTATTCTGTTTATTTAATAACATGAAATTCAATTCTTCTATTTAGGAATCTACTCGATTCGCTGTTGTCTTTGAAGAGTAACTGACTTTTGCCTTTTCCCGAAGTTGTTAATCTACTTGCATCGACTCCCTTCGCAACTAAGAATTTCTTTACCATCTCAGCTCTCTCTAGTGATAATTTATTGTTATAGCTGTCTGAACCGATCTGATCAGTATGCCCCTGAATTTCTACTTTCAGTTCTGAATGACTTAGTAAAACATCCGCCGCATTGTATAATATAGGATACGACTCAGGTCGCAATGTTGATTTATTGAAATCAAAGTTTATACCTACTAGTACCCATTTGTCAGGCATTTCTCCAACAAATGTTTTGCTATGTTTCTTTACAATATCTTCTATTCTACCATAGTCAACTTCTGTTGGTTGGGTTGAATATTTCTTTATTAAATCTTCTATCTTGTCGTAATCTACTTTTGCATTTATTCCATCGTACAAGTCACACATTAAACTGCGTTCACCTTTGCCAAAGTAGTAGAGGAAGCCTAGATCGAAACTCATATATGTATCATTGTTTCCACCGAGTAAACCGTTGCCGCCATCATAAACACCATCAATTTTACTGTTTGAAACTGTATGATAACCTAATTCAGTTTTAATTCTCCAATCGTCATTTAGTCTCCATTCGCTTCCAAAACCAAGGTTTAATTGAAAATCGGTAAAACTTTTTCCCTCCAATTTGTCGTTTATCGTGCTATCAGGTTTATAAAAAATCGCACCAAATCCAACTGAAAGATATGGTGAAACTGGTTCACATGGTGCAAAGTAGTAGAGTAAATCAAAATCTCCGGATATAATATCATCCTTAGTGGTGGTTCGATTATTATTCGGGCCAAATTCACCTTCGATATGATTATACTTTCCTGATAACCTCAAACCTGCGTGCTCGGAAAAGTTTTTCTGAATTGAAAGAAAACCACCATAATTAAGATCAGTGGCTTCGAGTTCCGAACTCATCAATCTTGGATAGGTAAAACCAAAACCAAATACCCAGGCATCTTTTGTCAGCACCTGGTTCTCACCAGTTTGTGCAGTAACATTTAGAATTGCGGCTAGTGCAAGTATAAGCGGTAAAAAAATTCTTTTCATTAAGAACCTCTCTAAGTAAGTTACAAGATAAGTTAACTATTACAATATTATTAATCAATCTTAATGCCAATATAAATAACTTATTTATTGATATTATTCGAATAATAAAAAACTATTTTCGAAATTTTGACCTAAAAAAAGTCTCAAATAGAAAGATATGTAATGAAATATGCTAAAAAAACCAATCATTTAATAACATGAAATTCAATTCTTCTATTCAAGAATCTGCTCGATTCGCTGTT
>DAOLIQ010000085.1:0-13571 GCA_035328465.1 Ignavibacteriaceae bacterium
CTTAAGCCCGGCATTAGCACAGATAGCGGCTCAAGCCTAAATTTTCAGTGGTTGTGCTATCCTCACCATAAATGACGGAGTTAATTTAGATTATGGAATAAATTGCATAGAGAACATGATAACGATATTAAGCTGATGAACTCCTGATAATTTTATTTGCATTTGTGATGATATTTTATTTAAGTTATTAGCATCAAGGTAGAATAGTTACACAAAACAAAAGGAGTATTTAATGAAAACTATAATTTCAATCAGGAAGCTGGTTTTAAGTTTCTTTTTAATTGGTTTTTTTACTTTAACCTCAGCAGGATGTTTACAGAAGGAAGCGCCTGAAAAACAGCAGATTCCCGCCAATAATACCGCACCCCTGCCCGGCGATACGACCTTAACAAAAGTAGAGATAGATAAGATGGTAGCTACAAAAGACTCTTTGAATTATATATATGATGCTATTTCTACCTCGCCGAATGAAAAACTAATGCAGGACTACCCCCTCGGTTATGCCGTTTTCATTACTGATTATAACACTCTTCAGCGGGGAGCAACAATTTTAGATGAAAATATAATTAAACTTCAATGGGAAAATGCAAGGATTTCTGAAATAACAAAAAACGGACTTAAATTAGTTATCCCAAAACTCCAAATGGAAACAATGACACTTGCTGAAACTACAATCTATATGGATTTTAGTTACGAGCAGCGGAATGCCGGATTGACAAGCCAGCATGTCCGAATGTTTACACAGCTATTAGCAAAATCAAAATGGGGACTAATCGGGGTGATAGGATTTAAGCCTGCATCTATCAGATGATGAAGATTTATTTAAGAATGTACAGCCAGCTAATCACCTGAACCAAGGATGGAAGGATAGTTTTGGTGGGGTTTAGGGAAGGGTGAGGGGGGTTTTGACTTTAAATTTTACAAACGGCTTATTTTTGCATTTAGCTAATATTTCTTTAAGTTTTGATGTAAGTAATGATTTATACTTTGAACAGCAAAAAGTAAATTAGAAAATCTGAGTAGAATTCAATTCAAGATATTAAAAAATTAATGGCGATAATTGTAAATATAAATATCTTGTATTGTAAACAAATAGATAATTGAAATTACACGATGACTAATATCTTTAATATTATTGAGAAATATACTGGTGGAAAATGTTTTTATACTAACACGTACTCTCTTGACCACGTAATGCTTGATGAATATCAAGATAAGGATGAAAAATTTAACACCTCCAAAGTTTTTGAAACCAACCGCAATGCAGAAAAGAGAAAGTTAGTTGTATTTAATCCTGGGATGTCTATATTTAAGTTTTTTCTAGATGGTTCTAGACGCACTTATAAAATAGTTGATTTTGCTTCTACTGATGGAAAATATTTACCAATTGTAGCGGGACAAATTGGAACGGCTGTTTGCTTTAGAGAAAACAAATCGATTAAAAACCTTCATCTTTCAAAGTTCAATATTATAGCTCTACCAGATAGAACCGGAGGTGAATTTGAAAAAATCAAAAATGAGTTGTCAACATTTACAATAAATAAGATACGGATTGATCGTGTAGTTGAATATAAGCATCAAGCAAATACACAAAGACCCCCCGAAAATCTGGCCATCGCAAAGATCCAGAAAGAAATGTTAGATGAGGAACTCATATTAATTGATAGGATGGTGATGTCAAACATTTTGAAGACAGATAAAATTTTAATGATTGATGGATCATTACAATATACAAACATTAAACCCGAGCAAGAATATATTTTTCATAATGTTATTGGCGTTTCAAAATCTTTTAATCCCAATTTACAAGGGATACTGAAAACAAAAAGCAAAGAAATCGGCAGTTATCTTACATCATTAAGATATGGAGAAAGAACCCCAGTATATAGATATGAGCCGCAAAGCGGAAGAAAGTTTAAGACAGTGATTGGTGCTTGGTATTTACGAATTAGAGAAAAAAAATACACTAGGGGGCCACTAGAAGGTATTATTAAAATTGAAAAAATAGCTGTTACTGAAAAGGAAAAACAAGATGGATTTCAAACAGAGTTGATAGATGAAATATCAACTGCTATTCTTCAGGAACGGAATGTAACTTGCCATGGTAAAGGTGATCGTTGGGCAAATTTTGAAAAATTTCACAAAAAAGCATCGTGATCTTTAAACATATCATCGGCAAATCAACTTTTAGATACGGTTTTACTATACCCAAGAGATTTTATTCAGATATAACTATTCCAGAAAAAGGAAACAGAAGAAAAATCAATTTGATTTTCGGAGAAAACAAAAACTGTCTTGCATGGTTATCTAGATTGAATAATGCATCTGGCCACTTACAGGTTAGATATGATGGCAAGTATGGGCTTCCTTTTATAAATTGGTTGAGGCATACTTTCAAAGGAACATTTCAAAACAACAACCAATCTATTAATGAATTCGTAGAAATTGAGGCAATAAATGATGAGAATTTTTTTGTAAAAGAATATCCATTATTATCAAAAAATTACCTGTATTTCTCTGACATAATTATTCATAAACTTGACTCTACTGTTCTCTCGAATGATCAAAGATTTTTGGATATTGTTAAGGCAGTGAGAAATATTCCGTTTGAAGATGATAAAAGACAAATGCATTACAATTTCCGAATCAAAGAAGAACTATCAAATGCTGGATGGTTAAATGAACAAAAAGTCGTTGATGACAATAAAGTAAAATTAAAATGTGATTATAGAAAAGAAGATTTCCAATTAGAAATTGAATTTGGTAACGCAAGAACATATTACCAGGATCTAATAAAATTTGTTATGGCTCATAATTCTGGTCTAATTAAGCTTGGTGGTTTGATTGTTCCATCATCTAAATTTGCAAAGCACTTGTGTAATCTTGGCAGCAAAAACGCCTATAAAATGAGTGATGGCGCACGAACGAAATATTCTGGAATGATGGACTTTAAAAAAGCTGCAGGGGAGTTTCCATATATCGAAAATATCTTTTTAACACCTTTCGTTATACTTTCCTTAGATTATCAAAGGTAAAATTTAATCCTCTCACCTTCTTATTAAATATTTATCACACTATCAACACCCGAAATAACCTCAAAGAAACGGATTGTTGGGAAAAATATTATTACTGGATTGTTAGACCAACCAGGTGTCTTAGATAAAAATGATATCAACATTGACGGACTAACTCCGGATTATAGTATTCTTGAAACAATTGATCATAAATACCCTCTTGATACTGGCTACTTAACTTATATGACTCGAGGTTGTACTAGAACATGTGGTTTCTGTGCTGTTCCTAAACTTGAGCCGATATACAAAGACAAAATTTCTATCTCGGAACAACTAAATCTCATTAAGAAGAATCACGGCGACCGGAAAGATTTAATTTTGATGGATAATAATGTTTTAGGATCACCGTTGTTTCCTACGATAATTGAGGAAATTATTGAAATGGGTTTTGGGGTAGGGTCTAGATTTACTCCGCCAAATAAATTTGAAATTCTTTGTCATTATCTCAAACAAGAAAAAGATTCACTTAATGCTTCAAAATACATTACAAGGATTTATGATTATTTAAACAATTACATTCTTAATCGCATTTCACGAAATGAGGATAAAGTCAATTTCGTTTCTTTGCTGGCATATTATGGATTACATAAAGTGGACTTTATCTCAAAAGAAATGATTTTTGAAAGCAGGTCAGATATTAATCATTATATTGAAAAATATCGAAAGAAGAGTCCGATAAACAGATATGTAGATTTCAATCAGGGTATAGATTGTAGATATGTTGACGAAGAAAAAATGAAATTGCTTAGTCAAATTCCAATAAGGCCAATGCGCATCGCGTTTGATCATATTTCATTGAAAGACAAATACACAAATGCTATTCGCTTAGCCGATAAATATGGTGTCAAACAACTTTCAAATTATATATTATTCAATTATGTTGATAAACCAGAAGATCTTTGGGAAAGGCTAAAAATTAATGTTGATCTTCATAAAGAACTAAATTCAAGTATTTTTTCTTTCCCAATGAAATTTATTCCACTTTACGGCTATGAATCTCTAAATCGTAAATTCATAGGAAAACATTGGAATAGAAAATATTTAAGAGCTGTTCAATGTGTTCTTAATGTCACTAAGGGAATAGGAATGCCCGGTACAAATTTCTTCGAAAGGGCTTTTGGTAAAAATCTTAATGAATATTTTGAGATTCTGATAATGCCAGAGCCATTCATTCTTTGGAGAAATTTTTATGATAGCAAAGGAATAACTGATAAATGGCGTGACCAGTTAAGAAATCTTACTAATCAGCAGCTTGAAGAAGCAAATAAAATTATTCTTTCGAATGACTTTTATAGCTTTAATGGTACAACAAGTAAGGCAGTTGTCTCACTAATGAAATATTATCAAATTCGTAAAAACTCACCTTCGTGCTAATACTTTTCTATGTATGATTTTTGTTATATAAAATAGGTAATTCAATCTCCCTTGTATCTGTGGACTAGATTGCAGATTAAGAAGTAATAAAGATTATTATTCGCATCCTACAAATAGTCGCATAGTCAATACCGCCATTCTTTACGGGGTTAAAAGTAAGAAAATAATTAATAATTAAAAATTATTCCGTTAGCTAACGGATCACTCCGATTCTATTGGGAAAAAATTATTATCTAATTTTGCACCTGTTTTCCAACTGCAAATCCATAACCGCCGGGAAAAGTTTTGAACGCCATTTTGTATAAATAAACATTCTCAATTATATCAGGATCACTCCACGTTTCGCCGCGGTCAGTCGAAAAAATAAATTGACTCCCCGGAGTTTTTGCGGCTGCATCATAATATGCTGCTATGCACTTTCCATCGGCTGCCGCATACAGATCTTCAATATTTCCAAACCCCGGCATCTTAGATGCTAACGATTTCCAGTTCGTAATATCACCGGATGTTTTATAAATGGTATTGTCATAACCGGCGGCAATACCATACCGTCCATTCTGTTCTTCTGAAAAAGAAACTGTTGTGAAGATTTTAGCGCTGTTGAAATTATAGTTTGTCCAGGTGCCTCCTGCATCCGTAGAGATAACATAAACTCCGTTAGAACCGACACAAACGCTTGTATCACCGTAGCAGTGGACTCCAAACAGAGATTCAGTGGTTGGGGATGTCTTTGCAGTCCAGGTATAACCTTCATCGTAAGAAACAAGTATAGTGCCTGCATTACCGACTGCAACACCATAGGAGGGTGTAAAAAATACACTATTCAGGGAAAAGGGAGCTGTAGTGATAAGACTCCATGTAGTGCCGTCATTCAGACTTAAAAAGATGCGCCCTTCATTATTCACAGCAATCATTTTGAAATTAGGAGTAACAGCAATATCTTCAAATAAGGTAGCTTCAGAAGTAAGTACATTCGTCCAGTGAAGTCCGTTATCTATCGTCTGCCAGATAGCACCTTTTCCTGAGATATCCTGCCCGCCGATGACACAAATATTAAAAGCAAATCCAATTGCTGCGGCACGCAGTTCCTTAGCAAAAAATAGGGTATCAACTTCAGACCAGGTAATTCCTCCGTCAAATGTTTGGACAAAAACAGCGGCGGGTTCCTGTGCAGTGCTGTTGGTCGGGCTTTCATTTGTGCTGCAGCCAGAGACCATGATACCTAATAGGATAATTACAACTGATGAAATAATATAACGATAATGCGTGCGGGTATATGTACTTGTAAAATTAAACATATAACATTCCTTAGAAATTGAATTAAGCTATAATAAATCTACATCAATAAAACAATAAACTCAAGAGGGAAAACCAATTGGAAATTGGAAGTCGTCAATTAGAAATTATAAATTAAAAATTAGAAATTGAAAATTAGAAATTGAAAAATGGGTTAGGCTGCCTGATTTCATTTTTTATAAAGTAATTGTCTTATTGAAGCCAGGTGCGAAAGTAAAACCAATGGCACCACACACGCCGGAAGCAGATTAAAAGGAAAATATAAAACAGCAATATTCGGTTGATCAAAAGCAAACTGCTGAAACGAAAATGGAGCGGATAGAATTGCATTTATAACAATATTTAAAAGAAGTGCCAGGCAGATAAAATTCCACATCAGAATTATTTTATTATTTATTTGTTTTTTAACAAAGCCAAAATAAAAAACAAAGGGGGCTGTCAACCCGGATAAAATATCAAAGTTCCGCCCTTCAAAAGTCATAAGTTCAGGCACAGCTTTATTAACATATAACCAGAATAGAACAACTTCAACAGGAATTCTTATTATGTGTAAAAGGGTTAATGTTCTGATGTTCAAGCCATCAATGAATTGTCTGCCCTTTGCAGTTAAAAATAATGCCGTTATAAAAATAAACGGCGGCAAAACTAATAATAAGAATCGAGGGGGTATTGTGTCTGTCACGATGTAAAATCCGGAAAGTCCAATAACGCTTTGTGCTGCAGCCCAGATTAATAATATCAGTAAATAGGCTTTTGAGCTGCCGGCTGATTTATAAAAAAACCCAATTGTTAAAAGTGTTGTTAGTCCGAAGACTATACTAATGTATGAAGGTAAATATTCCATCTGGCAGCTTATTATTATTTCACAATGTTCAGATTAACTTCAAACAGATAATGAAGCGGCAGGAAACCTGCCGCATCTGCAAATTATTATTTCATTGAGTGAAGTGCTATTCTGTTGCCTTCGGTATCGGAGAAATGAGCCATAAAACCATTTTCACCAATCGAAGTTTTAGGCATAAGAATCTTACCACCGGCTGCCTCTACCTTTGAAAGCGGTACACTTAAATCATCACCGCCATTCAGATAAACTAATGAGCCGGTCATTGATGGTTCAAATCCTTCACCTTCCACAATTCCACCCCCAACCCCGCCATTCTGCATATCGCAGGGAAGGAAACCGTATTTCATTTCACGGTGAGCCATTTCCTGAATCTCTGCTCCGAAAAGTGTTTCATAAAACGCTTTTGCCCTGCTGAAATTTTTTACTGGAATTTCAAACCAGTTGATTGCATTTTTCATTTTGTTTGATCCTTATTGTTTGTTAATGAATTTATTTCTTTTTCTTTTTAGATGACCTGGCTTTGCTGTTGAACTCTAAACATAAATTTATCCAGTAGTCAAATTCTTTTTTGGTTTTCATACCTGTTTCATCCACCAGTACATAACCACGCATGGGTCGTTTTGTGAAGTCCATTGTTCTGCAGCCGATTCGTTTAACTGCAGTATCGTGTAAGTCCGGGTCAATGCGGCACATCATTTCGTCTTTGATGATACCGACACACATTTTACCATTATACATAAAAGTCAGTCCTCCCATCATTTTTTTTTCTTCAGTACCGGAAAGTTCTGCAAGTCTTTCACGAATACGGTTTGCTAATTTTTCGTTGTATGCCATTGATTTCCTAAAAATTTCTAATGGTTAGACTTCCCTGATTGACTTTTGCAAATTTTCTTTCACTCTGAATTTAACAATTTTAGTTATCAGTCCCAATGGCAGGGGTTTATCAAGTGGAAACTGAACGGAGCCTTTTCCCTGCTTATATTTTGAAAGTTCCTTCGCAAATTCTGAATGCCCTGACGGCGTAGCATAAAAGCCAATATGGTTTTTGAATGCGGCAAAATATACTAATGGCTTGCCCTTTAGCTTATAAGCAGGCATGCCGTAGCTTATAGATTCCTCCGCATCCGGTGCTGTATTTTTTATTATTGTACGGATTTGTTCGAGTCGTTGACGAACATCTTTCGGAAAACTTTTTAGGTAGTCATCTATGTTTTTGAATTTTGAATCCATACAGTATCTCTTTCACATTATTCTAAAGTATCGTTGATTACTTCAACGATTGTTTGTTTACCAAATTAGTCACTTTACTCCCCGCTTTTCCACTTAAAATGCCTTTCAATTTCAGAGGAATAAACGGAACCAATTTTTTCTTTGTGTGATTCAAGCCAATCGGAAAATGCAGTTGTTCCATTTGGTTGTTGTTTGGACGTAAGCATTTCATCCATAAGTCCTTTGAGTTCGTTTCGTGTTAAAATATTATCACGTAAAACTAATCCGATTAATTTACCGAATATAATTCCAATGGCAGGGGGAATATGTATTAACGCAGCAGCCGGCTTAATAGCAGAGGCAATGAGCTGAACAAATTCCTGAAATGTAAATGTCTCGGGTCCGATTGCATCAAGTATAACGGATTTTTCCCCCCTGGAACTTTCAACAGCAATTGAAGCTAAGTCCTTGACAAATACAGGCTGCACACGATATGTCCCATCCCCAAAAATCGGAAAGAGCGGAAATTTCCGGATAAGCCATGCAATATTGTTTACGAGAATATCTTCATCACCAAAAACTAAGGTGGGTCTAACGATAGTATAAGGAACACCTGAATTAATTAATGCATTTTCCTGTTCAGCTTTCCCGGCGTAATAAGGCAGATCAGAATTTACAGAAGCGTTTGTTACGCTTATATGAACAATGCGTTTTATCCCGGCTTCTTTAGCGCAGTTAAAAAGTGTAATAGTATTTTTGATAGTCTGACGGTAAGTTTGATTGTCATACTCAAATCGAATCCAATAAGTGTTATAAAGCGTTTCAGCTCCTCGCAGACTGTTGGTTAATTCTTCCGGGTTATCAAAATTGTACGAGAATGCCTTCACCGCATTGCCAAATGGATTTGGTTTATCCGGGTGAGTTGTGATGGTTCTAACTTCTTCCCCTTGCTCCAATAATTTGCAGGTAATGCACTTACCAATATATCCAAAGGAACCCGTAACGACATTAAGCATTCGAAAGTCTCTCTAAAATGAAGGAAGGATTTTTTTTATAAATGATGTAAGCAATTTTTAATTACAAAAATATAACAAATAATGATTATTTGAATTTAATCTATGGAATAATTTCCATAGGGCACGTGAAATGCTTGTTTGTTTTATTTTCCTTTCAGTTTTTCAATGAGTTTTTTCACTTTGAAAGAGTTTCATCTTAGGTTCTGAATGCGATTTATCGCATTGAAAAAACACACACCCAAAAATGTCTTAACGGTTTTAACTGTTTATTCAGATGTTGAAATAAAAAAGAAAAAAATAGCTTTTTCAAAAACGAACTATTTTATTTTTTGCTTTCGCACAACTGATAATTTATCGAAGCTTTTATTTAGTCTCTATTGGTTAAATTAGCAATGATAAATTTATCAGAAATTAAAACGGAAAGAATTTAAATGAAGCAATTATTATTTAGCAGTTTAATGGTTTTATTACTGCTTAGTTCGTGCACAGATACCGTGAACGATATAGTTGACAGCACGATTACTGCCAATCAAAAAAAGGATGAGGTATTGCAGGCGGCGAAACAGGATTTCTCTTCGGATGCGGAGATTGCTGCAATTTATGGAAGGAACGTAAGCCAAAGCGGTGAAGTTGATTTATTAAATCTTGAAAATGCTTTTGTGTATGTTGTTCAGTCTGATATTATGCAGAGCAATGAATTTTATGTTCCAGTGTTTGGTGCAGGTCCTATTAAATCGCCAATAAATTTTGATGCAATGCTTCAATTAGTAAAAGACACAACGGCGGCAAATATTCTCGGAACTGTTTTCGGCACACTTGCCACTGCTTCAATTGATCCAGCGGCAAATTATGATGATAGTCCTTTGGCTGTGCAAACTGCATTGATTAATGGTGGGAGTGCTTTCATCACTCAAAATACTAACACAAAAATTGATATGCTGCTTGTGCCGAGCAAGTCAATTGATTCAACTTCTATAATTAATTCTGCAGACTGGATAATAAACTTTTACTCTGATTCCAATTCGCTTGTGTTGTGGATTAATAGTGAATCAGGAATAGTAACAACTTTATCAGGGAATTAGTGAAGCATTCTTAAAATGAAAAACAATGATTAGGTTTTTCAATTAAAAATTATAAAAAGATTTTTGCTCACGTGAGAAATCACCTGAGCAAAATCATCTTTTTAGTTTGAATAAAATCACCTGCTTCAATTCTATAAAAATAAACTCCGCTGCTTAATTGCTCACCGAGATTATTTTCACCAAACCAGGTAACTGAATATGAGCCATTGTTCAATTCTTTATCAACAAGCGTCATCACTTCCCTGCCGAGTAAGTCGTAAACTTTAAGTTTAACATTTCCCGGTTTTACTATTTGAAATACAATTTCAGTAGAAGGATTGAAAGGGTTGGGGTAGTTTTGTTCAAGATTATATTTTTCAACAACTCCGGGATTGATCAATTCTACTTCTGAGAGTAAATCGGGTTCGGGATTCGGAAGTTTGACTGAAGTGTAAAGTCTCAGCTCGCCCGGCTCTAAAGGAAATTGAGATTGTGTACTGATTACATCAAGACTATCGCCGGAAAAATATTCATACCACCACCCTGTTCTGCTGAAATTCCCGCTGACAGTACCCGACTGCACATTAAAGTTGCCAACAATTCTAACGTCCATTGATGGATCATTAATTTCTATACGTTTGCTGAAACCTGAAACATTTAAACTGAAATCAGAACTGCGGAAAACTTCATAATTTTCTTTAAGACTTGATAAAGCAGAAAATACTTTATAGACTTTTAATCTTCGCGGGTCATCGAAATAATCCCAGCGAATTGGTTTTTCTCCGGTTCGACCGTTGTAATCAATAGAATAATCATAACCAAGTTCACCAAACTGCCAAATCATTTTTGGTCCTGGAATTGTAAGGAAGAATGCACCGGCAAGTTTAATTCTATTAAGCGCCTGAGAAAGATCTTTTATATTGTAATCGCCAAAAGAATTTCCATACTGAAGATTTTTATACATTAGCCGTTCTTCATCATGACTTTCCATATAAGTGACGAGATGAGGAAAAGTCCACCCCCTTGTTTTGTATGAGCCCCAGCTAAGGTCAGAGGTATAACCCATTGCAGCTTCGTTATAATCGTGATTCATATTTCCCCAAAGCATTGCCCCATAATTTGATAATTCTATCTCCTCACTGTTCTCAACAAAATGTTCAAGAATAACATAAGCCTGCGGGTCAACACTCCAAATTACATCAGCCATTCTTTCAAGAATAGAAATTCTTGCTGCATCATAAGCCCATCCATCACCGGGTGTATTTGTAAATCCTTTAGTAAAATCAAATCTAAAACCATCTACCTTAAAATCGTTGAGCCAGTGTTTGTTCACGCGATCAACAAAATATTTTGTGGCGCCACTCTGGTGATTAAAATCATTTCCAAAGCTAAAATCAGGGTTGGGGGAAACCTGATTGAACCACGGATTGTTAGCCGCCGGTCGGTTATTAGCTGAGTCCCAATACAAGCGAACTAATGGACATTGACCAAAAGCATGATTCAACACAATATCAAGAATCACTGCCATACCCAAGCTGTGTGCTTTATCAATAAAAGATTTTAATTGATCAGAAGGGCCATAATATTTATCAAGCGCATATTGAAAGCTTGAATTGTAACCCCAACTGCTGTTACCTTCAAATTCCATAACAGGCATAAGCTCGATTGCATTGATGCCGAGATTTTTTAAATAGTTCAATGTATCTTCAAGGGTGTCATAATCATGAGCGGCAATAAAATCGCGGATGAGTAATTCATATATAACTAAATCAGTTTTTAATGGTTTCTGAAAATCTGTTACCTGCCAATTATAGGGTGTTTGTGCAGTTTGAAGAACAGAAACAATTTCGCCGGTCTTCCCGTATGGGTAGGGTTTTAAATCCGGATATGTTGAAGCAGAAATATATTGATCGTTCGAAGGATCGAGTACTTTTTCTGAATAAGGATCTGCAATTCTAATTTCACCATCAACAAGATATTGAAAAGCATATTCTGTTTGCGGAGTTAATCCTGAAATTGTGATCCACCATATTGTACTGTCGGGTGTAATTTCATTTTTATTCATAAAATAATTCACATCAGCTTTCCAGTCATTAAAATCGCCAAGGACGTAAACAAAATCTTTGTAAGGTGCGTAAAGAGCCAGCGTTACGGTAGAATTATCAACGTAATTGATTCCGTGAATATTTCCATCAGGCAGGGGTGAATTTACAATAGGCGGGTTGATCATTATTACAAATTCAGTTGTGTCCGAGCTGCCGGAAACACTGTTAGCGATTGCCTTTATATAATTAGTGCCGATGGAATAGTCAGCAGATAAAAAATCGTATTGAATTTCTGTTGAATTTGTCTGCACTGCCTGCGATCCATTTATGAACAAAGTGAAGTCCTGAACAAGTGTTCCGAGTTCAACACAAGTTAGAGAGATAATCAAAGTATCATTATTATTCATAAAATAAGGAGAGCGGAGTGGATCGCCATACAAAACAGAAACTGATGGATTATTGACAACGATGGTCAAACCTACTTCGTAAAGATCGGCGAAGATATCTGCTCCACCAACATCTCTACCAGTCTGACTCGCATCTGCACTTCTGAAGACAAATGCAAGCTGCTGAATATGTTCATTAACGTCTGTTACAGAATAAAATTCGCGGGGATAACCGATAGTTAGTTGGTAAAGATCAGTTCCGATTCTTGTCAAAGCTGGCTGATTAGAATTATTTCCCCAATTACCAATAACATGTTTCCAATCGGAAGGACCGCTGCTAAAATTAGTAATCACTCCAGTATGAGCATAAACAGTACCGGTGTAACCTTCAAGTCCCCCATCCCCTTCCTGCGCATTAAATATAATTGTGATTGAATCATTCTCAGTTGAGTATTCCGGAATTGTTACGATTACCTGAGAGAAAACATTAGCGATTAGTATCGTAAAATAAATAAGTGTGAGTCTTAGCTGCATGATCTTTCCATTAAATATAAAATTCTTTTGTAATCATAAAATAAAAAATAAAAACTACGTAGAACAGCTATTAATAATTTCTGCAATGTTGCCTAAACACATCTTTCAAAAAAGTTCGGAAATTATTTCAAAGGCATTTGTTTGTTCTTCAATGGTAGCGGCAAACGCTTCATAACCCTAGGCATGCATTACGCAGGGCAGATGAAGACTGACGCGAGTGTGGTGAAGCATGACGCAAGTGGGATGAAGCATGACAAAGGTGTGGTGAAGATTGACGCAAGTGTGGTCAAGCATGACGCAGGTGTGGTGAAGCATGACGAAGGTGTGATGAAGCATGAAGCAAGTTCGGTCAAGCATGACGGAGATGTGGTGAAGATTGACGCAAGTGTGGTCAAGCATGATGGAGATGTGATGAAGCATGATGGAGGTAGCGTTGAGATTGACGCGATGGCGGTTGGGGTCGACCGGAGGAAAGTAGATATGAATGCAGGAATGGTAGAGCCCAACCAAGCTTTGGTACAGCAGTGAAAGTGCTAAAATGAGCAAAAAACGAACCTCCGATGGCATTGCCATCGGAGGTTTATGAGAATAGACAATTTACTTCAAAAGTATCAGTTTTTTAGAAGCAGTAAAATCATTTGATTTTATTGAGTAGATGTAAACACCGCTTGCCAGGGTGCTTGCGTTGAAAGTTACTTCGTAAGTGCCTGCGGGTTTTGTTTCTTTGAGGAG
>DAOLIQ010000086.1:0-13357 GCA_035328465.1 Ignavibacteriaceae bacterium
ATTAAATGTTTAATTCATTTATTCAACCGGTAATATCTTTTGAATATCGGATTCATTAGCGGAAGAAAGGGAAGCAAATTTTGAAAAATTTATATTTACATTGTGCAAGCAGTTTTTTAAGCCTTTGTTTGATAAAAAATTCAATTTAATTTAGAATAAACTTTTTCAATATTTATGATTATTGCACTCTGTCAGGTTAATTCTATTATAGGCGATATAGCTTTCAACAAAAAAAAAATTATTGATGGCTACCAAAAAGCAATTGAGGATAAAGCTGAACTCGTTATTTTCCCGGAACTTATTTTAACCGGATATCCACCATTAGATCTCGTTGAAAAAAAAGAATTCAGGTCCGCAGTTGTAAACGCTGCTTTTGAAATTGCCTCCCAAACAAAAGAAGTTGGATTACTTTTTGGATCAATTACGGAAGACGATGATAATATCGGAACTGATATTCATAACTCTGCACTTCTGTGCTATAATGGTAAAATTCAATTCGTTCAACACAAGTCACTAATTCCGAATTATGATGTATTTGATGAGATGAGATATTTTGATTCGGCTACTGAGGTGTTCATTCATGATTTTAAGGGTGAAAAGTTAGGAATATCTATTTGCGAAGATATCTGGAATGATAGTGATTATTGGTTTATGCGAAGATACAGTAATGACCCTGTTAAAAAACTGATTGAAAAAGGAGCAACAGTACTGCTGAACATTTCAGCTAGTCCATATTCTTACGGAAAAAGGGAAGACCGCAGGAAAATGTTATCGGTTTTAACCAAAGAGGACAAAGTTCCGTTAGCTTATGTTTGCAATGTAGGGGCACAAACCGAATTAATTTTTGATGGTGCTAGTATGTGCTTCAATGCTAAAGGAAATTTAGTAAGACTTGGTAAATCTTTTGAAGAGGACTACATTATTTTCGATACAAACAAAGAATACTCCGAAATAAATAATTCGGAAAAATCATTTGAAGAAGAAGTATTAAACTCTCTGATTTTCGGTTTAAAGGAGTACTGCAGTAAATTAAATTTTAAAAAAGTATTAGTTGGATTAAGCGGCGGGATTGATTCAGCTTTGGTTACTTACATCGCTGTAAAAGCTTTAGGAGCAGCTAATGTTCATGTGGTTTTATTACCCTCAAAATATTCAAGCGAAGGAAGTATTACAGATTCTTTAAAACTCATTGAGAATTTAAGTATCTCACACTCAAATATTTCAATACAATCCGCAGTTGATGAAGCGCTTAAAAATTTGTTATTGGAATTTAAATCATCTATGAAAGGAATAGTTGAAGAAAATCTTCAGGCAAGAATTCGTGGTGTTTATTTAATGGCATTGGCGAACAATGAAAATTATCTATTACTAACCACCGGCAATAAATCTGAAATGGCCACCGGTTATTGCACATTGTACGGTGATATGAATGGAGGGCTAGCGGTTATTGCTGATGTTTACAAAACAGATATTTATAGAATTTCG
Organism: Ignavibacteriaceae bacterium; assembly: GCA_035328465.1. Taxonomy (GTDB): domain Bacteria; phylum Bacteroidota; class Ignavibacteria; order Ignavibacteriales; family Ignavibacteriaceae; genus JADJEI01. The sequence goes on from DAOLIQ010000086.1 coordinate 1,486, forward strand.
AATTATGTTAATAGAAACAAAGAAATTATTCCCCAAAATATTATTAATAAACCACCGTCTGCAGAACTTAAACCGAATCAAAAAGATCAGGACACACTTCCACCTTATGAAATCCTTGATAAAATTTTAAGAATGTATCTTGAAGAAAATAAGGAAGTACTTGAGATCAGTTCAACTTTTGGTGATAAGAGTTTGGTTGAGAAGATTATACGCATGGTTGATTTAAATGAGTTTAAAAGAAAACAAGCAGCTCCGGCTTTACGGGTTTCAAAAAAGGCATTTGGTTACGGAAGAAGATATCCAATTGTTCAAGGTTGGAGAAAATAAAATTTATACACTCAATTTGATGGACACACAATGAATAAATATTTTAATTTTTTAATAATTATGTTTTTAATTCTTCTGCAGGAATTAGCGTTGGCTCAATTTGGCCCTGAAGACTTAATCAGGATAAATACTATATCTTCATTCGATAAAGTCAATGCCGGCGGACAATTTAAAATCGCTGTAAAAATAAATATCAAAGATAGCTGGCATATAAATTCTGATAAACCTAAAGAAGATTATTTAATCCCGAGTCAAGTTAATATTCAAATTCAAGAAGGATTTAGACTTGAGAAAACTAATTACCCGCCCGCGGAAGAAATTAAATTGGGATTTTCAGATACGCCTTTATCTGCATGGCAGGGAGAAATATTGATTGGTTCGCTTTTCTCAGTTGATAAAAACATATCAGAAGGCAGCTATAAACTAATTATTAATTTTGATTATCAAGCCTGTAACGACATGACTTGCTTGCCCCCCTCGTCAGTAACCGATACTTTAATCGTTCAGGTTGTCAGCAGTCAGTCAGTTTCAAATGAAATCAACCAGGATGAATTCAAAAAAATTGATTTAAGCTATACTGATCTATCATCGGAAATAAAAAAGACTACCGAATCAGATAATTCAATTTCAAATATGCTTGAAAATAATGGACTATTCCTTGGTTTGTTGTTTGTATTTATCGGAGGCTTAGCTTTGAATCTTACGCCATGCGTCTACCCGCTCATTCCGATTACAATTGGGTTTTTCGGCGGACAAAGCGAAGGAAAAACTATTCGACTCTTTGGAATGGGTTTACTTTTTGTAGTGGGAATGGCTGTTACATATTCTGTGATAGGCGTAGTGACCGCATTAAGTGGAGCCGTGTTCGGTTCGCTATTACAAAATCCGATCGTTATTATCATTATTGCTTTGATATTTTTAATATTATCTCTGAGCATGTTTGGTTTATATGAATTTCAATTGCCAAATTCGTGGGTTGCAAAGGCTGGTGGAGCAAAAGGCGGATTCTATGGTGCTTTCTTTATGGGACTAACGATGGGTATTGTTGCTGCCCCGTGCATTGGACCGTTTGTATTAGGATTAGTTACTTACGTTGCAGCAAAAGCGGATCCATATTTAGGATTTTTAATGTTCTTCGTGCTTGCACTTGGACTCGGTTTTCCCTATTTACTACTTGCAATATTTTCTGGAAAAATAAAAAAATTACCGAGAGCGGGCGAATGGATGGATGGGGTAAAACATATCTTTGGTTTCATTCTGATTGGAATGGCTTTGTACTTCATAGTGCCTCTGCTTCCAAAATCATTTTCGGGATATGTCCTGCCTATATTTATGATTATCACTGCTGTTTACCTTTTAGTTTTTGATAAACTTGGCAACAGTGTAAAGGGTTTTAAAAATTTCAAAATCGTTTTTTCAATATTACTAATGGCGCTTGCAGTATATAATCTTTTACCTTCGGCTGATAATAATTCGATTGATTGGCAGGAGTATTCAGAATCAAAGCTAAGCGACTCTATTGGACAAACTCCTGTGATTATTGATTTTTATGCCGACTGGTGTATACCGTGTAAAGAATTAGACGCAATAACATTTTCAGATGCTAAGGTTATTGAAGAGTCAAGAAAATTCTTGTCTCTAAAAGCCGATATGACAAAATCATTATCGCCTGAAGTTGAATCCTTAAGAAATAAATTTAAGATTGTCGGAGTTCCAACGGTATTAATTCTTGATTCTAACGGTAGTGAAATCAATAGGATAACAGGATTCGTAAATGCCGAAGAGTTCATTAACATTATTAAAAGCATTCAATAAATATGATATGGTTCCAAAAAATCCTATTTTTACAGTTAAATAATTTTGTTCTTATATAATAAATGATAGAAATAATTTTGGAAACGTACATTCATTTTTACTGTCAGCCCAAATACTATTTCATATAAATTCTAATCCATTTTTGTAATTCAAGTTATAACCATAAAAAATTTTGAAGAACGAAATAAAGGATTGATCTAATAAATAATAAATTAAAATTCAGAGTTAACAAATGATAGTTGATCACAATTCAAAAAAAGTTACAAAAAAACTTACAGAAGTAACTGTTCGCTTTGCCGGTGATTCTGGTGATGGAATGCAGTTAACTGGAAGCCAATTCAGCGACACTACTGCTGCAGTCGGTAACGATTTAAGTACACTGCCCGATTATCCTGCAGAAATTCGAGCACCATTAGGCACACTTTACGGAGTCAGCGGGTTCCAATTGCATTTCAGCAGTAACGATATACATACACCTGGAGATAGACCGGATGTTTTAGTTGCAATGAACCCTGCAGCGCTGAAAAAAAATATTTCAGAATTAAAGAAGGGAGGGATCATAATTGTCAACACTGATTCATTTGATGCGAGAAATCTAAAACTTGCTCACTATGAATCTAACCCTCTTGAAGATGAAAGCTTAAAAGGATACGAATCCTATCCCGTACCCATTACTTCTTTAACCATTAAAGCTCTTGAAGGAAGTAAACTCTCGGTAAAAGAAGTTACACGCAGTAAAAACTTTTTTGCTCTTGGTTTAATGTATTGGTTATATAACAGACCACTTGAAAATACAATTGATTGGATAAAAGATAAATTTAAAAATAAACCTGACTTAGCTGATGCAAATTTAAAAGCATTGAAAGCAGGATATAATTTCGGTGAAATTACAGAGTTATTTGAAACAAGATATGAAGTGGACAAAGCAAAATTACCCGCAGGTACTTACAGAAGTATTTCAGGTAACGAAGCAACCGCACTTGGTTTCCTTGCGGCTTCGGTAAAAAGTAAATTGCCTTTATTTTTGGGATCATATCCGATAACACCAGCTTCTGATATTTTGCAATTTCTGAGTACATACAAAAATTTTGGCGTTAAAACTTTTCAGGCCGAAGATGAAATTGCTGGCATTACCTCCGCTATCGGTGCTTCATTCGCAGGTAGTCTCGCTCTTACAACTACGAGCGGTCCTGGATTAGCATTAAAAACAGAAGCGATGGGCTTGGCTGTTATGACTGAATTGCCGCTTGTTATTGTTAACGTTCAGCGAGGTGGTCCAAGTACCGGTCTTCCAACTAAAACTGAACAAGCAGATCTTTTGCAGGCTGTTTATGGAAGAAACGGCGAGGCTCCTATTCCGGTGATTGCAGCTTCTACTCCCAGCGATTGTTTTAATATGGCTTTTGAAGCCTCAAGAATTGCTGTTAAATTTATGACTCCTGTTTTATTGTTAACCGATGGCTATTTGGCTAATGGTTCCGAACCATGGAGGATTCCTCACGCAAATGAAATTCCCGATTTCCCAGTTAACTTTAGAACTAACGCCGAAGGATTTCATCCTTATTTGAGAGATGAAAATTTATCTAGACCCTGGACAAAACCCGGAACTCCCGGCTTAGAGCATAGAATTGGAGGACTGGAGAAAGCAAATAACACGGGTAATGTTAGCTACGATCCGGAAAATCACGACTTGATGGTCAGATTAAGACAGCAAAAAATTAATAATATTGCTAATGATATTCCTGAACTTTCTGTTGATGGTGAACAGCAAGGTGAATTACTTGTATTAGGATGGGGTGGAACTTACGGCTCTATCAAAGAAGCTGTAATGCATGTAAGAAACAAAGGACATAAAGTATCGCAAGCTCATTTCAGATACATTAACCCATTCCCTAAAAACACATCTGAAGTTTTGAAGAAATTCAATAAAATTCTTGTACCGGAAATAAATCTTGGTCAATTATCCAAAATTTTAAAAAGTGAATTTCTTGCTCCTGTTGTTTCTTTTAATAAAGTTAGAGGACTGCCCTTGAGAACATCTGACATTGAAGATAAAATTTTAGAATTACTTGGAGAAAAAAAATAATGGAAGAAAAAGTTAAGACTCAGTTAAAATATACAGCAAAGGAATTTGCATCTGATCAGGAAGTTAGATGGTGCCCGGGCTGCGGAGATTATTCAATCCTGGCACAAGTCCAAAGATCATTTCCTGATATAATCGAGAAAGAAAAAGAAAAAGTAGTATGGATTTCCGGTATTGGATGTTCATCAAGATTTCCTTACTACATGAATACTTACGGTTTTCATGGTATTCATGGCAGGGCACCTGCAATAGCTACTGGAGTAAAAGTTGCCAACCCTGAACTCTCTGTCTGGGTTGCCACCGGCGATGGTGATTTACTGAGCATTGGAGGAAATCATTTTATTCATGCTTGCCGTCGAAACATAGATCTCAAAGTCCTTTTATTTAACAATAAAATTTATGGATTAACTAAAGGTCAATATTCACCAACCTCTGAAGTTGGTAAGAAAACGAAAACCTCCCCCTATGGTTCTGTAGATTATCCGTTCAACCCGATCTCTGTTGCACTTGGAAGCGATTCTACCTTTATTGCGCGAACTATTGATACAAATCCTAAACATATGCAGACAATTATAAAAAGAGCTGCAGACCATAAAGGTTTTGCATTTATTGAAATCTTTCAGAACTGTGTAATCTTTAATGATGGCGCTTTTGATTCGTATTCAGACAAATCAGTTCGGGATGAAAACCTGCTATTTCTGGAACACAACCAGCCAATGTTATTTGGTGCAAAAAAAGACAAAGGTCTTAAATTGGTTGGAACCAAACCTGTAGTGATAAATATTAATGAGCCTGGAAATAGTGTCAATGACGTTTTAGTCCACAATGAATTCGATGACAGTCCCGTACTCTCTATGATACTAAGTCATCTTAGTGATTCACCAAACATGCCGGTTCCTATCGGAGTGTTTAGACAAATAGTAAAAGCAACTTATGATGAGGCGGTAGCCAAGCAAATCACTGAAGTAAAGAAAATTAAGGGTGAGGGAGATTTAGAAAAATTACTTTTTGCTGGCAGCACATGGGAAGTAAATTAGTTTTTACTCATTAATGTATATTTCATTTTATTAAAAATTCTAATGGGCTTCGGTTCATTAGAATTTTTTTTGTAATAATAATTTCACCCTTTTATTTTTATTAGTATCAACAATCGCTATAAATCTAACTTGTCAATATGATAGATTTTCAATACTTATCAGAAATTATTCTAAAAAATAATTCATTCCTTGTTACAACACATGTAAACCCTGATGCTGATGCAATTGGATCGGAGGTTGCACTTGGGAACATACTCCGCCAATTAAATAAGGAGTATTTTATAATTAACCATAGCGAAACGCCATACAACTTAATGTTTCTAGACAATAAAAACGAGATTCAAAAATATGATGAAAGTAAGCATAATTTTATTTTTGATAAAGTTGACATCTTAGTGTGTTTAGACTTCAATCGATCAGACCGAATTGTTAGTATGCGTGATTCATTCATAAAATCAAAAAACACTAAGATTGTAATTGACCATCACACTGACCATGAAAATTTTTGTGATTATTATTTTATCGATCAAGCATTCAGCTCTACGGGCGAAATAATTTATCATCTAATTAAACACACGTCCATTGTAAAAATGAATTATGAACTTGCATATCCTATTTATGCTGCAATTATGACGGACACAGGTTCATTTCGATTTGAAAGGACGAGCGCTGCCCTGCACCTGATCGCTGCTGAGCTTCTTAACGAAGGCGTTATACCCTCTGAAGTTTATAATAACATTTTTGACCAGAGTCAGTTTGGCAAAATTAAGCTGCTTGGTAATACACTAAATTCATTAAAACTATTCGGAAAACAAGAGCAGATCGGTTACATGATCATCACCCAGAAAGACTTCTCCAAATTTAATGCACTTGAATCGGATACTGATGGATTCGTGAATTTTGCTTTATCAATAAAGGGGGTTAGGGTTGGGCTTTTATTTATCGAGTTGAAAGATGGGTTTAAAGTTAGCTTTCGTTCGAAGGGGAACATACCTGTGAACGAAATTGCGAAACAATGGGGTGGGGGTGGACATGTTAACGCATCTGGTGCCAGATTGAAGGAAAAGTTAACCAAGAAATTCGTATATGAGATATTAAATCATACCGAAAAATACATTCATTGAAAAAGGAATCATTAATGTTTAAGCTAAATATTAAAAGTGGTGATAAAAAAATAATTTTCAAACAATTATCTATTAGTTTAAGATATTTAGTTGATGGGAAAAAAATTCAGCAAAGCTTCAACTCATTAGAAAGAGTTTTTGATGTTAAATTTAGTGAATTACAGAGGAAAAATTTTCTTTGCAAAAATGGAAGCGAAATTAGAGTCTCAAAAGATGAAGGCAAACCTGATGCAGTAATTATTCATAAAATTATTCTTAATACCAAATTTAATGTTGATTATTTCAGAAATCATCTTTCTAAGTTCGTCCAAAATTTAGAAGACGAGCAAGTTCAGAATGTCCACATCTTTATACCAAATTACACCACTTTCAAAAATTATTTTAATGACGAAGAATATTATTATCAAAGTTTTATAGAAGGATTATATTTAGGTAATTATGCATTCGATAAATATCTAAGTGAGAAAAAGCAAAAAAGACAACTGAATATTTTCTTTTATGCAGAAGACTCTAAAAAATTAAAATCAGCCATTCAGATTGCAAAAAATATTAATGCCGGACTTTCATTTACTCGCGATCTACAGAATGAACCTTCAATCAATTTGACTCCCGAAATACTAGCCGGTCGCATAAAAGAAGAAATGGCTAAATTAAAAATAAAAACCATAGTATTTGACCAAAAAGAAATAGCGCAGAAAAATATGGGAGGGTTATTAGCAGTAGGAATGGGAAGTTCTAATCCGCCAAGATTTATTCAAATAATATATAAGTCTTCAAAAGCTTCTAAGAAAAAACTTCCGACAATCTGTTTAGTTGGTAAGGGTGTTACCTTTGACAGCGGAGGCATATCAATAAAACCTGCTGCCAATATGGGAGATATGAAAGCTGACATGTCCGGGGCGGCAGTAGTAGCCGGGGCGATTATTGCCGCAGCAAAGAATAAAATTCCACTTAATATTATTGGTCTAATACCATCGGCGGAAAACATGATCTCAGGATCATCACTTCGCCCGGGTGATATTATTAAAACATCTTCGGGAAAAACAATTGAGGTCGACAATACCGATGCTGAAGGTAGAGTAATACTCGCTGATGCATTAGACTTTGCTTCAAAGTTGAGACCAGATGTAATAATTGATCTCGCAACTCTAACCGGTGCATGTGTCGTAGCATTGGGTGAATTTGTTGCCGGTTTATTTAGTACGAATGATGATCTATCCAATTCATTGTTCGAATCCGGACAACGAACATTTGATAGAATTTGGCGGTTACCACTGTGGGATGACTACAACGTATTAAATAAAAGCGATGTGGCAGACATTAAAAACCTTGGTGGAAGATGGGGCGGAGCAATTACAGCAGCCAAATTTCTTGGAAATTTTGTAAAGCCTGAATTGAAATGGGCTCATTTAGACATTGCCGGTCCGGCTTTTCCGAATAATTCTACTAACTATACTAAAAAATATATGACAGGATTTGGTGTGCGACTTTTATCTGATTATTTAGCTAATTATAAATCGAAGTAATCTGCATATATTTAATTATTTTTTAACTTACCATCAAACATCTCATAAACTTGATCGGCAATTTTAACTAATTCAGGATTGTGAGTTACTATTACAAGGCTGGCCTTTAATTCATCTCTAATTCTAATAAACAACTTGCCGATCGATTCGCTATTCTCGGAATCAAGGTTACCAGTGGGTTCATCAGCTAAAATTATTTTGGGATCATTTGCTAATGCTCTTGCTATTGCTACTCTTTGCTGCTCCCCGCCGGATAGCTCTGCTGGTTTATTATTTACTCTTTCAGATAGACCAACTATCTGCAGTAAAGTTTGACTTTTTTCAAATGATTTTTGCTTGGAAATTTTATTTATCATTAATGGGATTGCTACATTTTCAAGCGCTGTAAATTCAGGCAAAAGATGATGAAACTGAAATACGAATCCAAGATTTTCATTCCGGAACTTAGCAAGTTCTGATTGTTTCATATCAGAAAATTTTTTACTGAAAAAATAAACCTCTCCAGTATCGGGTTTATCCAATCCACTAAGTATATGCAGAAGAGTACTCTTTCCGGCACCAGAGGCACCTATAATAGTTGTTATTTTATTTTCCTGAATTTCAATTGATATTCCTCTGAGAATATTTAATTGCGTATCCTTACCTATTTTATAAGATTTTACTAAATTTTCTGCACTTAATATTGTTTTAATCATATTTAAAAATAAATTTTATTCCCATTTGATTGAATCTATAGGATTAAGCTTTGAAGCCTTTCTCGCCGGAATTAATGATGCGAGAAATGTTAAGCTAAATGAAGCTCCAACTACAAAAAAGAAATCACTAATTTTAATTTCTATTGGTAGAGAATTGATTTTATACTGTGTTGGATCTAGAGGATAAATGTTATAATTTAATTGCAGCCAACAAACAAAGTAACCGATTATAAGACCGACCATGGTTCCGATTATGCCAATCAAAATCCCCTCGTACATAAAAATGCGGAGGATAGATCTTTCCTCAAGACCTAACGAGAATAATACTCCAATTTCTCTTTTTTTCTCTATAACTGACATGGATAATGACCCGAGCATATTAAAAGTTGAAACTGCAATTATCAATGAAAGAATAATATAAGCGGACCATCTCTCAATTTGCATAACATTATACAGCTCTTTGTGAAAATCGTACCAGGTGTTAATTAAAAATTTTGATGCATCAATCTTGCTCTGCAATTCTGATTTAATCTGATATGCTTTATCAGGATCATTTAGTTTAATGTCATATCCCTGAATGCGACTGGCATAACCGAATAAATTTTGAGTGGTTGAAATGTCCGTAAATAAAAACGTCTGATCATACTCATTATTATTAGAGCTATATATACCGATCACAATCACCTTTAACATTTTTGGAGCAGAATAGTTTAAAATGGAATTCTCTATATTTGCCGGTGAGATTAAAGTAATCGTATCACCGGTAATCACTTGAAGTTTATCAGCAAGATTAATCCCTAAAACTATTTTTGGTAATTGATAATTATTTAGATCCGCCTTTCCAAAAAGAACACTGCTGCCGATTTCATAAACTGAATTGATTTTATCTGACTCGATTCCTTTTAGATTTGCTATTTGATATTTCCCTGCACGATAGCAAAGTATTTTTCCGTTAATAAAAGGACTGAACGATTTAATTTCGGGTTTCTTAAGAAATTCACCGACATTTCTTAACTCGCTGTTTTCAACATTTTCGGAAATTATTTCTAATCTCAAATGAGGGTCAAATTTCATAAGGAAGGATTGCACGAGCCCTTCAAATCCATTAAAGACCGAGAGCACAATTACTAATGCTGCTACTCCAATCGTAATTCCCAAAATAGAAAGCAGTGAAATTATAGAGATAAAATTTAATTTATGTTTTGATATCAAATATCGCTTCGCTATAAAATATTCGATGTTCATTAGCTGAATCTAAGTGATGTGAGTGGATTGATTCTGGATGCGATATAGCTTGGCAGTATAGATGCGACTAGACATAACAGCAGTGCAAGCCCAGAAACCGAAACGAAATTTAAAATTGAAATATCGACAGGAACACTATTAACAAAATATACAGAGGAGGGGAGAGAAATAATATTAAATTCCTTCTGGAGTAAAATAAATGTTAAGGCTAATAAATTGCCTATAAAAATTCCTATAACCGAAATGAATAGACCATAATACATAAAAATGGATACAATCAATTTATTTTTTGAACCAAGCGTCTTTAATATTCCAATCTCATTTGTCTTCTCAATAATTACTAAGAGTAAAGTCCCGACTATGTTAAATATCGCAACAAAAGTAATAAGAAAGAGCACTACGGGAATCAATTGTTTTTGCAATCCAATCCACGTAAAAATATTTTTATGAATTTCATAGATGGAGTGAACTGAATAGGGATATTTTAATTTATTCGCTAACACATTAGTGATGCTGTCTATCGCGGAAGGATTGGCTAAAGTAATGTCATAGCCTGTAATATTATTCCCAATACTAAAAAGAGATTGAGCATCCTCAAGATTCACATAAGCGAAAAGATCATCAAACTCAGACATGCCGCTTTCAAATAACCCAATTACTTTGAATCTTTTAATAGTCGGCAGGTTTTCCTGTGATGGAAGCCTGTCATCTTTAAGCGAAAATATTGTGATCTGATCACCGGGCTTAACTAATAATTTATTTGCTAATTTTTTGCCAAGTACGATTGGAGCGGTGGTGGACTCTGTAAGTTCAATACTTCCGATTATCGAATTATTTTTTAGATAATTACTTAGACTTGCAGACGGAACACCTTTAATATTTACACCTTCCTTAATTTTTCCGGAAGAAATGATAGACAGCTTAGAAGCGTAAGGAACAATTTGGCCTATTGAATTTCCGATTAACTTTTCTACCTTTATCTGTTCGTTTTTGTAGTCAGGAAGAATATCCGCATAAGAAACTATTTTGATGTGAGAGTCAAAATTGATAAGCTTTTGTGAAAGCGTATTTTCAAACCCCGATAAGATGCTTACAGTAATAATTAGCGCTGCTACACCAAGACTTATACCGCCAATTGTTATAGCTGAAATTATACTAATGAAGTTAGAATTTTTTCGCGATTCTAAAAATCTTAATGAAAGGAAGAATGTTAAATACATTAAAAGTTGATTATTTTGAAAACCAATTTAATCAAGTAGTTGATTTATCTGAAATAAGAATTACAGACTTCTGGATAATTCAATTAGTCATTTCTGCGAAAACAGGAATACATTGATTATTAAGGATATTCGGTCCGCAGTTTAACCAACGAAAATCAGGGCGGGAAATGGCAAACGATTAAAAATGTATTTCCAGAAAAGTCAATTGGCGTTAAAAAAAGATGCAGGCAACAAGTGTAAATATTGTTGAAAATTATTATTGCAATTAAGAAGTCCTAAAATAATTAATCCCGTTAAAATTGTATTTTTAAGCTTAGGGATTTATATTTGTAATCCAAATTTGATACAAGATTAATAATCCTTAAAATCTACTCAATAGTTTTTTCAGTATTTATTAATGATTGATATAAAAATTCGGGGCGTAGCGTAGCCCGGTATCGCGCCTGCTTTGGGAGCAGGAGGTCGCAGGTTCAAATCCTGCCGCCCCGACAAAAAAAGCCCGTTTTAAAGAGCGCCCGTAGCTCAATCGGATAGAGCATCAGCCTTCTAAGCTGAGGGTTAGTGGTTCGAATCCACTCGGGCGTACAATTGTTCTTTTTATGGTGAGCGTAGCTCAGTTGGTTAGAGCACCAGGTTGTGGCCCTGGGGGTCGTGGGTTCAACTCCCATCGCTCACCCAATGACAATTAAAAATGAAAAATTTAGAATTAAAAATTTTATTCGATCTTGGCCCCATCGTCTAGTGGTTAGGACATAGCCCTTTCACGGCTGTAACAGGGGTTCAAATCCCCTTGGGGTCAC
>DAOLIQ010000087.1:0-13144 GCA_035328465.1 Ignavibacteriaceae bacterium
TGTGAATTTTCGTTTGACGTTTCACATTTGACGTCTTACTTTACTTAACCAGCATTTTTTTAGAACCCTACTTAACAAATCTGTAATGAACTAAAGAAACAAATGTAATCCTTCTTCGTCTTCATACCCGTAGGGCGCACGATTCATTTCGATAATTAGATAAAGGAAGCCTATTAAGTAAAGGAAAATTGCAAAAACCATATAACACCTTTTAATTTATTTTGGTTATGACATGATAATAGTTCTCCTTTCAACTTAAATGGGACATTTCGGTAGTGATTAATAGATAAAACCAGCTAAAAAAATAACTTGCAATTATCTAACTGAAATTTGTTGACTTTCTAAGGCATTAAAGGTAATTTTGTCAGCTAATTAAACTAACTTAATCCAGAAATACATATTGATTATGAAAGAATACCGATTTCGAATAGTGCTGATTGTTGCAGCCATAGCTCTTTGTGTTTATTTACTTTATCCAACTTATGTGGATAAACAGAATTCTAATAAAATTGAATCTGTCTTACTACAAAAAAGTAAAGAACTCAAGAAACAAAATCCGCAATTAACTAAATCTCAATTGGACAAAATGCTGAGGAGCGTTGAGGACAGCATAAAATCCTCTGATCCAACCATAAATGAAACAAGATTGAAACGTGTTAAACTCGGGCTTGATCTTCAAGGCGGCATGCGAGTAGTTATCGAAGTTAATACGGGGAAAATGCTTGATAAACTTGCCGGTAAAAAAACCGACGACTTATTTAAACAAGTACTTGCCGAAGCAGAAAAAGAAGTTGCTTTAACAGATGATAACCTGGTTGATGTTGTTGGGCGTAAATTTTCAGAACGTGGAATAAGGTTAAGCAAATACTTTGGCACCATTCGCGATGAAGACAGTGATATATTAAAGCAGCTTAATAAAGATACAGAAGACGCTGTTAATCGTGCGATGGAAATTATTAGAAACCGTGTTGATCAATACGGTGTTTCTGAGCCTTCAATTCAACGTCAAGGTAGCAGAAGAATTATTGTTGAACTTCCAGGTGTTGCAAGAGAAGAAGAGGCAAAGCAGCTTTTGCAAGGCACTGCCTTATTAGAATTCAGAATTGTAAAAGACCCTGAACTAACAATTAGTGTTATGCAAAAAATTGATGACGTTCTTTCCGGTAAAGTTTTAGATGATACAACAAAGGTAGATTCAACCCAACAAGTCGCTGAAAATAAAACTGATTCAACTAAAGTAGATTCAACAAAAATTGCTTCGACAGATACTGCAAATGGTAAACAACTTTCGCAGGAAGAATTTGCAAAACAGCATCCATTTTTTGCGGTTGCACTTCTCGACCCGCAAAGCCAGGTTGCTGATGCTTATGTGAAAGAAGATGATCGAACGAAAATTACTTTGATGTTGAACAGACCCGAAGTTCAGAAAGTAATTCCTAATAATGTTGAATTTGTTTTTTCTGCAAAACCAATTGGGACTCAAGAAGGAAAAGGAATTTATACACTTTATATGGTGAATAAAGATCCCGAACTTACAGGAAGTGTGATTACAGATGCACTTGCAAATATTGACCCAAGCTCTTCAGCACCAATTGTTAATATGACAATGAATACTGAAGGTGCAACTCAGTGGGCAAGAATAACCGGCGCAAATGTGAATAAAAGAATTGCAATAATACTTGATGGATTAGTTTTTTCTGCCCCAAATGTTAAAAATAAAATTACAGGCGGAAGAAGCCAGATTGAAGGCATGGCTAATATGGAGGAAGCAAAACTCCTCGAAATTATTTTAAAAGCCGGCGCCCTTCCTGCCCCGGTTGATATAATCGAAGAGCGATCGGTTGGACCATCCTTGGGTGAAGATTCTATTTCGAGCGGGTTTAATTCAGCTCTCATTGGATTTCTGCTTGTTGCAGTTTTTATGATAATATATTATTTACGGGCTGGAACAATTGCATCAGTTTGCCTGGTATTTACAATATTATTTATTCTTGGAATTCTCGCAGGGTTTAGTGCTACACTCACCCTCCCCGGTATTGCCGGAATTATTCTAACAATCGGCATGGCTGTGGATGCAAATGTTCTAATCTTCGAAAGGATCAGAGAAGAATTAGCTACTGGCAAAACATTGAAAGCCTCGATAGACAGCGGTTTTTCAAAAGCAAATTCTGCTATCATAGATTCTAATATAACCACTTTCTTTACAGGTATAATTCTTTATCAGTTCGGAAGCGGACCTGTCCAGGGATTCGCTCTTACTCTGATGATTGGTATCGCCGCAAGTTTGTTCAGTGCTCTTGTAATTGCGAGAGTCATTTTTGATATAATGGTTGCCAAAGGCATTAAAATTTCTCTCGGTTAAAAAATTTTGAAATAAGGAGTATTATATTAAATGAAAATTTTTGAAAATATACACATAGATTGGCTCGGTAAAAGGAAACTGTTTTATATGCTTTCCACATCCTTGTTTTTGATTGGAATGCTTAGCATAATTTTCAGAGGATTAGGTTTTGGAATTGATTTCAAAGGCGGGACAGAGATAGTTCTTCAGTTTCAAAAACCAATTAACATTTCTGATATGAGAAGTGAAGTTGAAAAACTTAATCTCGGTACAATTGAAGTAAAAACATTCGGCGGAGAAACCGGCGCACTTGTTAGAACAGAACTCCAGGAAATTCCTAAACAGGTTTATCCTAAAGTTCTAACAAGTATTGAAAAAGAAATTGATAATACACTGCCGGGGGTTGAAAGAAAGATAATTGATTCGACTTCCAGTTCGGTAACTTTTCAATTTCCGAATCCCGATACTACAAATATTCTTGTAGATAAATTATTTGAAGCCGGGTTTCAGACAAGCAAAGTTTCTGAGGAACTTACCAATGTTCAGATGGTAGTAAGTGTTGGTATTGGAGATTGGATAAAAGAAAATCTTCGTGATAAATATGCCGACAATCCATTTACTATTCTTAAAGAAGATAGAGTAGGTCCTAAGGTTGGTAACGAATTAAAACAGGACGCAATTATAGCAATCATTCTATCGCTTATTGTTATATTGGTTTACCTCGCGTTCAGGTTTAAATTCATCTTTGCTTTTGGTGCTGTGCTTGCTTTGTTTCATGATGTTCTTATCACACTTGGTTTTTATGCTATTCTTTATAACGTTATTCCAGGATTAAATCTTGAAATTGATTTAACTGTAGTCGCAGCATTTCTTACACTTATTGGTTATTCAATCAATGATACGGTAATTGTTTTTGATAGGGTTAGAGAAAATCTGAAGATTCATAAAACGATGCCTCTTTTAGAACTGCTAAACGCAAGTATCAATCGTACAATGAGTAGAACTATTTTAACAGGTGGGACAACTCTTCTTTCGGTTACAGTACTTTTAATATTCGGCGGCGAAGTTTTAAGAGCATTTGCCTTTACATTATTCTTTGGAATAATTATCGGAACGTATTCTTCAATTTTCGTTGCGAGTGCTTTAGTCTTGGAGTATGCAACAAAGTATAATAAAAAAGTTCAGTTTTAATTTTTCAAATAATTAAATTATTGCGGGAACATCATTCGTGATGTTCCTTTTTTTATCTCCAGTTATAATATTGAATTCCTTTCACTTTAAAGGAATTTGATAAATCAAATTTCTACTTTAACTATTACCATTGTCAAATCGTCATTTGGCATAGCACCGCTTTTGAATTTTTTAATTTCACTCCAAACTAAATTCATAATTTCCGATGAATGATATTGAGTTTTACTTTTTAATAATTCAGTAAGCCTATCTTCACCGAACAATTCATTTTTATTATTCATTGCTTCTGTAATTCCATCAGAAAAGAAGGCAAATATTTGTCCGGGTTTATACTCCTTTTCAACTTCAACAAGAGTTCTGCTGAATATATCGCCTTTCTCCAACCCTAATCCAAGTCCTTGTGTTTTGATAGATTCAACAGAATCATTAAAGGCAACAATCAAAGGCATATGCCCGGCGCGGCAAAATTTTACGGTTTGTTTTTCTACGTCAAAAAGTGCCAGAGTGATGGTAACAAACCAATTACGTTCCATTGATTCGTAAAGCTGTTTATTAATTTCAATAAGAATTTCGCGCGGTGATAAGCTTTTAGCACAAGCAAGCTGCATCATTGTTTGAAGTTTAGTCATATAAAGAGCGGCGGAAAAACCTTTACCCGAAACATCACCAACAGTGACAAATAATTTTGTTTCTGAAATTTGAATTAAATCAAAATAATCTCCACCCACCTGCATTGCAGGAATCATTTCACCGCAAAGGTCAAGCCCGCGTAAAGAAGGGATGCACTTTGGTAATAGACCCTGCTGGATTTTTCTTGCAAGGTCGAGCTCTTTATCAAGTTTTAACTTTTCATTTTCCGATTCATAAAGACGCGCGTTCTCAACAGAAATTGCAATTTGATTTGCAGCAGCGTACAAAAGTTCAATATCCTTACCGCCAAACTGCGAACCTGAATATTTCAATCCGAACATCAAACAGCCAATTACTTTTGATTTTACGATCATCGGCACAATAGTAAAAATTTCTTCTTCAACCAACGTTCTAAAATGATCGGGAAAAACATTTTCAAAATCCTGCTGCATAATTACTGGGTTATTTATTATGAGGGATTTTTCACTAATAAATGAACTTATGAAATATTTCTTAATGATACATTCTGAATTTTTAAACCCAACTTCGCGTACTAATTTTAATTCGTCAGTGTCAAAATCCCGAAGAAGAATTCCAAACTTTTTTATTTGCAGCGCATCAACAAAAGTATTATTTGTAAGATCAAGAATTTTATCTAACCCGGTTACAATGGAAATATCATTACTAAATTTGATGAGCACTTTTTGATAAGCAAACTGTTCGGGATAAAATCTTCTCGTTAAAAAATCCTGGAACTTATCTTTTGTAGATTGAAACACGAAAGCAAAGATCAGGAAAAAAACGCCCGCAATGATGCCTTGGTTTTCTGAACCAATGGCACGACTTATCCCCTGCCCCATCAAATAAACCAGCAGGAAATATATTCCAGCAACACTAGCCGTAGCTGCACCATATGTGATTGTGTTTTTAACTACAACACTAACATCAAGCAAATGATATTTGAAAATTGCATAGGCAAACATTATCGGAACAAGTACAAGTAATAGGATGGGTGCATAATATTCGGGTGAATTGAAAATCGTATCTGAAATTGCGGGTGCAATGGTGCCTACATAAAATTGAATTATAAAACCGAATAAAAATGCTATAATAAAAATCAGTATTGGTTTCCTGTTTTCAGATTTGGGAATACGCCTGTATTGAATTATTAAAGAAATAAATGCAACAATGCTTCCAAGGATATTGAAAAATCGGATGACTGCAAAAAAAGTATTCAGATTTTTTACATCAAATTTATTTTCGCTGCCCAGATTGTAAAAAAACAAAAGTGAAATAAACATTGTGGAAATGAGTAAAACAATAAAAACAATCCTTAACCATTTCAGTTTAAAAATCTTGAATTGGCTCGGAAATGCCCAGACAAAATATAACAATATCACGGGCGAAGCACTGAAACCTAAAACGATTGCCTCCCCCATTAAAGTTGATAATAAAGGTGAATTCTGAATAAACTTTATTATCGCATCTCCGGTCTGCGGGAAAAACCAATTTAGATTAGGCAGTGCCGAAAGAATTCCAAAAGAAAAAAATAACCGTTGGGCAATCCCTTCAGGCTTTGCTGTATAAACGATAAACCCGATCAGCAATAAAATAAATGAACTAAGCACCTGAGCAAGCGAACCAAACTGAATCAGTTTTTTGATATAAACTTTTGTGCTTAATACTTCACCGCTTGGCTTCCGAATTTTATAATCAGCATACTTGCCTTCATCTACACGATTAAGAATTTCCTGTGCCTTAAACGTTTCAACTATTTTCTCACCACTGATTTCGAGTAATTGATCTCCGTTTCTGATTCCGGCGTTATAGGCAACTCCATTAAATTTAACTGATTGAAATTCAATAATGATTTCTTTGCTATCAGATTTTTTGGGGACCCATAAACATTCATCATTAGAAGTAACATTAATCTCAATTACATAATAAAGACTAATAAGTAAAATTGCTGTTAATGCAATGGTTATTGCCGAAGCAATTTTAATTCTATACTTAAGCAAGAATAATTTTAATTTGCTCATTTTACTTTTATAATCATTAAAGTTATATCGTCGGATTGAACTGCACCCTTTGTAAAAGTTTGAACTTCTGTTTTTATTTTATCGAGAATTTCAACAGAGGACAAATGAGAAATCTCTTTTACATATTCTTCCAATTTCAGGTCGGAAAATTCTTCTCCCTTAGCATTCATTGCTTCTGAAATTCCATCAGTAAATAAAACGAGCACATCATTTTTTTGAAGTTCGATAGTTTCAGTATTATAGGGCATAATGGTCTTCATCACACCCAAAATCATTCCTCCGGCTTCAAGTTTTTTAATTTCATTTTTTCTAATTAACAGCGGAGGATTATGCCCGGCATTTACGTAGCTGATTTTTTTCCCTTTATCATCAAGCAGACCCCAGAAGAATGTTATAAACTTACCGTCTGAAGTATTCTCTGTAACTAAGTCATTTATTATTTGTGTTGCTTGATCGAGCGGATAGTCCTGCCTGCACACAACCTGAAGAAACGCTTGCATATTAGCCATCAACAAGGCTGCAGGAAAACCTTTGCCTGAAACATCTGCAATAGCTATGCAGCATCTTGTATCATCAAGTTTTATAATATCGTAATAATCTCCCCCAACCTGTTTTGAGGAAATATTTACGGCGCTAATTTCAAAATTTATTAAATCTGGAATTTGAGCAGGCAATAAATTTTGTTGAATCTCACGGGCAATCTCAAGCTCTTCTTCCATTTTTTGTTTTTCCAAAGCCTGCTTGAAAAGTTTTCTGTTTTCCAAAGAGATTATAGCAAGGCTGCCTATCGAGTAAATAAATTCGATATCATCAACAGAATACGCCTGGTTATTAATTCTCTTTCCGAGCAGGATCATTCCTTTTGTCTTCCCCTGCACCTGCATCGGGACAGCTAATTCAACACCTGCTTCATACAAAAGCGGAAAATTTTCTTCGATGTTTTTTCTATCTAAGTATGAATCGATTTTGCTAAGTTTAATTTCATCTAACTTAGATTGAAGTTCGCTGGAAGAGAATTTTGATTCGAGGATCTGAACAAATTGATCATCAATAGTTATCAGCGCATATTTGGAAACAAGAAATTGTCCGATTAACGAATAGACTAAAAGTTTTGCAACTTTGGTTGACTCCGAAAATAGACCGAACTCTTTACTCAATTCGAAAAGCGAACTTAATCTTTGAACCCTTGAATCAAGCGCACGGTTAACTAATTTAATTTCGTTCAATACTATGGAATTCTGAATGGCAGTAGCAGCAATATTTAAAATTGTTCTGAGAAAATCTTGATCATCTTCAGAATAGGGTGTCCGGTTTAATTTTTCTCCGAGGCAAATTATTCCTATACAATTTTCAGAGCAATTTATTTTTTCAACTGCGGGCAGGTTCAATTTAGATGTGAATTGTTTAAAATTTTGATCTTCAATTGAAAATTCTTCTGCATTAATTTTAGGGAACTGTTTTAGTAGTTCGGCACTAATCCCTTTTGAGGATTTTATTTCTAAAAATTTATCTGTTTCTAAAATTATTAATCCGCGGGTGGCTAAGAATTTGCCCATGCAGGTAAGCAGAAGATTGTTGAGTATAAAATTAAGATCGAGATTGGAGTTGATGATTCTGCTGAACTCTACAAGCGCGGTGAGATTTCTTTTAACTTTTATGTTTTCAACATCGGAGATCATAATTGAGTATTATTAATATTTTTTGAAAGCAGTACCTGATTATATTTTCCGGGAACTGAAACATACTTAACTTCATCCATCAAAGTTTTCATCAAATACATACCTAATCCTCCAACCCGATTTTCGCGATAATATTTTTGAAGATCTGGTTCGGGTATGCTGTTAGCTTCAAAAGAATTACCGTAATCTTTTATCTTAACTACAAATTTCTTATTTGAATAGGAAATAGAAATGTGAATTTCGCCATCAGGAATTGATCTATAAGCATGTTTAATAATATTTGTGCAAGCTTCATCAACAGCAAGCATAACCTTATCAATCTGATCCTGCACCATCCCGGCTTGCTCTGCCGTCTGTTTGATAAAATCTCTGATATCGGAAAGATTTTCTGTGCGGCTTTTTACAATTAGTTGATTTGATTTACTTTTTATCATTTTTAAGATTATTCATTTCTTTAAATTTGTTTATAGCCTCTTCATCAGACTTAAATATCTCATAAAGGAGAGGAAACCCGAGCAGGTCAAAAATGTTATAAACTTTTTCATTCATTGCTGTGAGTTTTATATCACCGTTGCGCTCTCTGATCTTTTCAATAAAAGCCATAAAAACTCCGAGTCCGGCACTGCTGATATAAGCAAGATCTTTGAAGTTGACAACAATCTTAAAGTTCTTGTTTTCTAAAAGATCAGAAAAATCAGTTTCCAGTTTTGGTGCAGTGTGTGCATCAAGGTAACCGTTGAGGTAAATCAGATTTATGTCACCTTCGTTTTTAATAAAGGTGTTGAATTCTGCCATTATATTTCTCCGTAATTTTAATTTTTATTCAATTTAAAAATGAGCAATGTAATATCATCATACTGAGCAAGCGATTGAGAAAACATTGTAACCTGCTGTATTACACAGGATGAAATTTCATCAGGTTCTCTTTTTGAATTTTCCAGTATTATAGTTTCAAATTTGCTTTCACCGAAATCTTCGAGATCAGAATTTTTTGCTTCAGTAATTCCGTCGGTGTACAAAACAAGAATATCTTGCTCTTTTAAATCTAAGGAAATCTCTTCAAGTGTTTCAGAAAAAAAATCCGATTCACTGATCCCCAAAGCAATTCCCGAAGGTTTAAGATTAGTTGCAATTCCATCACGAACCATCAACAAAGGACAATGCCCTGCGCGGGCAAGATGAAGGGTGTTTTGATTTAAATCCAGAACACCAAATGCAGCACTAACAAAAGTTTTTTTATCAAGAGTGGTCAGAAGAATTTCATTTGCATTAATTAATATTTCTTTGGGTCTTGAAAGTGTTTTGCATAAAGATTCGAAAATTCCTTTTATTTCAGCCATTATAAATGCAGCAGAAATTCCTTTACCTGAAACATCGGCAATGATAAATCCGATTTTATTATTATCCAGCTTAAAAAAATCATAGTAGTCACCGCCAACTTCAAATGCGGGAATAAAGACTGATGAAATGCTGATTCCTTCGAGTTGAGGATTTTTTTCAGGGAGAATTTTTCTTTGAATCTCGCGGGCAACATCCAATTCTTTTTCAAGTCTTTCTTTTTCAATTGACTGTTCAAGCAGCATAGAATTTTCTATTGCCACCGACGCATAGTCGGAGAATGTATTTATTGCTTCAATGTCGTCCTCATTGAATATTGCACTGCCTTTCTTGACTGCTGTTAAATAACCTCTTAGTTTATCATGAGTTTTAATCGGCGAAATAACTGCGCTGGAATATTTATCTTCAGTATTAGAGCTATTAGTAAAATTTTTTAAAGAAAGGACTTTACTTCCACTAAATACTGCAGGTAATTCTTTCAGCAGATATTCGGTACAACTATTTGCATCAACAAGTCCAATATTTTTTGTTGAAATAATTTTCAAATCATTTTGATTTTCTATCCAGATCATCCACGAAGCGTGGGCGTTACATACTTTTTTAGTTATGTCAGTTACAGTTTCACCCAGCTCTTTAAAATCCAAAACCTGCGTAATTAATTTGCTAAAGTATTGAAGCGAAGTTACTTCGTTTGCTTTTCTGTCGAAGACTTCAGCGGTTGGAATATGAAATAGCGTTGTGAAAAATAATATAGAGAAATAAATAGAACCATAAAGCATTATTATCTCAAAAAAATTATTCAGCGAAGGTGAAAAGTTGGTCAAAATTCTTGAGTGCACATCATTATCACCCGCACTTGAAAGATTTAGTATGAAAAGTAGTACGATTAAAATTGAAAGAACAAGTAAAGTCAGTTTTTCTTTTTTCGAAATAAAAGCGATCCACGATATCTTTAAAGAATTATAAATCATCAGCAAAACCGAAACAACAAAGAAAGTTTTTTCGATAAAGTCAAGACCTAATTCTTTTGGAATTAATGCCGAAACTGAAGCGAGCAGGAAAAAAACACCCATTGAATTAAAATATGTTCCAACATCCTGACTCTGCTTATGAAAATATAATTCGCGGAAACTAAGCAGCAGATATGTAAGGAATACAAGCAAAATAAACACATAAATAAATGCGATTACTAGATAGAATAATCCCTGGTCGTTTATATTGTTTTTGATATCGTCAAAAAGAAAAGTCATAACTGTACTGGAAATAGCGATCATAAAAAAAATGAGCGCATTTATTATTCCAATATGTAAGACGATCGATAAAGGTCGGGATTTTTTAGCTTTGACCAGGCTAAGAAGATTTAAACTCAAAAAAAACAAAGTGAGTATTAGAATCAAGTCACTGATCACTAGTACTAAACTATTACTGTACGAAATAAAAGCTGCTCTGAATATAAAAAGTCCCACAGCAAAGATTAGAAAAAGCTGAAACTTTGAATTTTTAATTAACTGACTCAGTCCTTGTTTCATAAAAATAAAAGCAAATAAAGATTAATTGGATTTCTGATTAACTTTTCCGAAAAGTTAATTGATAATTTGATTTTAACAAAGATAAGTTAGATGAGCGGAAAAATTGACAGATGAATAAATAACAGATGGGATGGTTAAATGATGCAAATCTTTACAATTCAAATTTCTATCACTTCAGCCTCCGGATTGTTTTTTTTCTGTTCCAATTTATTTCGCCACTCTTCCATTTCACGTCGAAGTTTCTCCATTTCCTTTTGCAGGGATTCAAATTGTTCCTTCATACTTCCCCCCTGCGAACTTTCATCTCCATAGTTTTTATAAAATTGCTTCAAGAGATTTTCTAATGATTTATCCTGAAATTGAAAATTCCTTAAATCGAACGAATCCGTTGAATCAAAGAAAATTTTATTCTCCCGCAATATTGAATCTACATTTGGAATATTAATATCAAAATTCATTTTCGCAAGGGAATCAGATTCTTGAAATTTGAATTCAAAATGGTTTCCCTGTATTTCAGGAATTTCGGGTAAAACGAAGCTGAAGTTTTGGAAATTTTTCATTGCATCTTCAATTACTGAATTCAGGCTGTCAAAATTTGGCAGACTGATTTCCGGAATCTGGATTTTGGGAATATGAACCCGGCATTCGTTGGAATCAATAAATACCATTATTTCGTTATCAAATTTGCCATCGCTATTAAAGTTGTGAAGTGAACTATCGAAACGAAATGTAAATGATTTAAATACCTCAGCATTTTTTTTGTGGTTATTCAAATCTCTATTTAAGTTTTCAATTTTTTTATTAAACTCATCCTGGTCGAACCTAAACTTCTCACTAAAAATACTGTCGGGTGTTAGGAATATATAATTATTATCGTGCAAATTTTTCACCTGCGCAATCAATCCAGCCACTTCATTATTATTTGCAAAACTGAATCCAGCAGGCATTACATCCCTGAATTTTTGTTTATTGGAATTTTCAGCAAATGACAAAATATCCGCGAGCATTGCTTTTTGATAACTCCACAAGCCGGGATTAACGGCAACAGTATTTTTATCATTCACAAGAATTAAAGGTTCAATAGCAGCTGCATACACTTGAATTATTGAATCAATTTGTTCAGATTGTTTTGGGGTTAGCTCAAGAGCCGATTTAAATTTCTGTAAGTCAAGATTTTGTTGATTTTCATTCAGAATTTTAATTTCAAAAACTCCATTACCTTTATCGTCATAACCAAACAGAAGATATTGTTTTTGAGATTTATCCAAAGGGAGTTGACTGTAAAAAGCAAAATTAAAAATATCGTCGCCGGAGACATCTGATGCAAAAAGAAGAGGTTTAAGATTCTCTTTATAAAAACCCGCAATTTTTGATTTCTGCTCTTCAAATAAATTTTCAATTATGTTGGGATTAAATTTCAGAAAAATCATAAGTGCAAAAGTTAGTGAACCAATAATTAAAGCAGGTGACCAGCGTTTTAGTTTAGCACCGATGTTTTTTTCTTCAATTAGCGACGCGGTAAGCCTTGTTTCAAAATAAGGGGATTCATCTATTTTCTTGAATGAAGCAGCAGTTAATTTCTTAATACGCATTAAAGCGTCGTGTTCATTTTTGAGTTCAAGAGAAGAATTAATTTTTGATTCGATATTTTGAATATCTTTGGGAGATAATTCACCATCTATAAAGGCTGATATGTTTTCCGAAACAGTATGGATTTTTGTCATGATCTCAACTCCTGCTCAATAGGTTTAAGAATGTTTCTTAAACTCTCCCGAGCTCTGAATATTCGGGATTTCACTGTCCCAATTTCACAGCCCAATGATTCTGCAATTTCTTGATAGCTAAATCCCTCAATGTCTTTAAGAAGTAATGGAATTCTCAATTTAGCGGGGACTTTCAGAATTGCTTTCTGAACGATTTCTGAAATATCTTTTGATTCATGATCGTGATGATAACCGAAATCTTCGTTATCTTTGAAGTAACTGAAAATACTTCTGATCTTGATTTTCCTTAAATGATCTTTGCATTTGTTGATAGTAATGCGGTATAGCCAGGTTGTAAACTGCGATTCAAATCTAAAGTTTCTAAGGTTTTTATAAACATTAATGAAAACTTCTTGAGCTATGTCATCAACACCATCTACGGAGCCGAGTGTCATAAAAATTATGTTTCGGACCTTTTCTTTGTGCCTTTTAACAATCACGTTAAAAGCCGATTCATCGCCGTCAATGAATTGCTTAACGATTGAAAAATCATCATCAAGATTTAGGATCTGAGGTAAATGCAAATCGTTATTTTCCTTTTCTGAATTCATAATTTAGACGTATTTTTTAGTTATAAGTTCCTGCAAAATTAAACTAATAAATTTTATAGATTAAAATTAATTCTGAACATCAT
>DAOLIQ010000088.1:0-12964 GCA_035328465.1 Ignavibacteriaceae bacterium
ATTAATTTTATTAGTTAGAATTAACAAGCGATTGAAAATTAATAATCTATAAAAAAGTATGATGAAGCTTTGAATTTGTGTAATAGTGTTATTAATATGTCATTAAAAGATAAAATTTAGTTGAAAAAAAATATCAAAATTCATTTTATTCTTTGCTTGTAAAGGAAAGCCTTGTTAAGTTTTGATTGAACTTTATCCGGCGTATTAATTTTAACATTAGAAAGATATTCTATGAGTAAATTCGTTTCGGAGAAATATTCCTCACAGCTTAATTTCATCTTTAGTGAAATCAATTCCAATCAACAACTAAATCATCAATTAACAATCTATAATTAATCCGGAGGTCGTATGAAGCAAAGAGTTCTTTACATATTGTTTATTTCAATTATGCTGATTTTTTGGAGCTGCGGTAAAAGCAGCGAGGAAAAATTAGCTGATGAAGAAGGGAATTCAAACGAAAAAGTTGACGAAAACAGTCCCGAAGCCTACGCTGAAAAAATGAAACAAATGGGCGAAAATTTGACTGAAGGAAAAAAAGTTGAACCGGTTGATTTTAGGGAACTTAAAGCATTGTACCCCGAAAGCATTAACGGAATGAAACGAACGAATTCGTCGGGAGAAAAGACTGCGGCTTTCAATATGAATATCTCCCACGCCGAAGCCGATTATAATTCTGAAGACGGTTCAAAAAGTTTTGACATAAATATAACCGATATGGGCAACATGAGCGGGTTAACACAGATGGCTGCTTACGGGTGGGCGATGGGCGAATTTGACCGCGAAACTGATTCGGGATATGAAAAGACAACTAATTTTTCCGGCTACAAAGCGTATGAAGAATACAACAATGAAGGTAAGTATGGCAAACTTCAGGTACTTGTTGCCTCCCGGTTTATTGTTGAAGCCAGCGGCAATAATATTTCGATGGATGAGTTGAAAAGTGCACTTGGTCAAATAGATTTAAGTAAACTCGAAGCGTGGAAAAACTTTGGAGTTCAATAATTAATTATTTACAATTTATTTTAGGAGAATGATATGAACTTAGTTGAACGCACTAAAAATATTTTGATGACACCCAAAACGGAGTGGGAAGTTATTAAAAACGAAGCCGCATCAGTCGGCGAATTATTCACAAAATACGCTATGATACTTGCAGCGATTCCTGTAATTGCAACTTTCATTGGCCAATCTTTAATCGGGGTTAACTTAGGATTTTTAGGTTCATATAAAATACCGGTTACAAACGGATTGATCTATGCTGTTGTCTATTATATTCTCTCGTTAGCAGGTATCTATGTGGTAGCCCTTATTATAGATGCCCTTGCTCCTTCATTTGGTTCAACAAAAAATATGATCGCATCATTGAAGGTAGCAGTTTATTCATACACTGCAGCCTGGATAGCGGGTATTTTCGCTATTATACCCGTCCTCGGTATTTTAGGAATATTGGGTTTGTATTCACTTTACCTCATGTATCTCGGATTGAAAATCGTCAAAGATACACCACAAGATAAACTAGCAGGTTATTTAATCGTAGTCATTATAGTTGCTGTAGTAGTTTATTTTGTCATTGGAATGATTGTAGCAGCAGTAGCTTTGCCAAGCATGGGGTTAGATGGGTTAAAAAATTTCAAGCTTGGAGATTAGCTTCATCACTTTTTGAATATTTAGAATGTTAATGGATTATTAATTAAAATAGGCCGAATAACAAATCTCATTCAGTTTATTTTCTTATTGATCTGAAAATAGGCAACAAAAAAAGCGTCCTCTGAAGGACGCTTTTTAATGAATCAAATTTCTATTAAAAAAGATTGTACTGCACAGAGACACTCGTGAACAGGTCAGTAGTTTTGCTGATGCCGCTTCTAACAACCCCTGCATTTATTCCTAGGTTAATACTATTCTCAAGATAGAAGACAAAAGAACCGAGAAGGTTATGATCAATAAAAGAATCGCCAACACTCGGTTGAGTTAGATTCATTCTATAGCTGGCGAGAAAATTTATTTTGTTGCTTAACTCGTACACATAATCTAACCCGGCATTAAGAAAGTAAAATTTAAAGAATGTTGAATCAAGAGGCGAATTAATATTAGCAAAAGCATTTATCTGTGAGCGCCATGCGATTGGATGCGAAAATCTTCCTCCAAAAGAAAGCGCCGGGCTTCTTGTATCTGATTTATCCCAGGTTGAGAGATTGAATAAAACACCTAGTGTCAAATCCCAGCCATAGTATCTATCTCGAACAATTTCATTTATCCCTTTCAATACCTGCTGAGTTCTTAAGATTCCTATTGCACCAAGTGATTCGCCATTTAATAGCCCGCTGGCTTTGATTTCTTTTTCAATAGCTTCATACCAGTCTTTCTCGTAAGTGTCGCCATAAATACCTCGGTATTCATCCTCACGTTCAATAATGTTTGCAATTTTTATCATTGTCTCTTTAGGCAGGTTTCCGGAAATAACACTCTCACGGATTAAATGTTCCTCAATCCTAACAGCTTTTGCTAAGGCAGTAGCGTTGATGTAACGTCCATAACCACCGCCGAGAGTAACATCAGAGGCAATTTGTTTGTAGGTGTTTGCATGTTCAACAAAAGCAGAGGCGAAACCGAACCAATTTTTATCATCCCAAAGATATTTTCGAATGCTTGGTGCTATTGTAACATCGTGATTGTACTGATCAAAGTTCTTACCGCCTGTTGCATTAACATCTAAAAACCAGGCGAAAGGAAGTGAAGAATAGAAGGTACTAAAAACTAAATTTGCTGTAGCATTATTGGCAGTAACAAATACAACACTGTCATTTGATGACTGTGCCCAATTGTATGTTCCTGTGAATCGCAAAATCTTAGCTGTACTAATAGGTACATCATAGTCTTCCACGCTTACGTTTTGCGCTAAAACTGAGGTTATTCCTAAAAGGAAGAAAATAGATAGTAATTTGTGTAACATAAACACTCCTTTAAGTATATTAGAAATGAGTTTTTATCCATGTTAACTATTAAAAATTATACAAGGATAGTAAAATTTAAGAAAAAGAATCAGATTAAAAAAAATTAATCATTAGACTGGTTATAAACTGAGCAGTGAAGTTGATTGAAACTCAATAATTATTCGAGGTATCCCTTTACATTTTTAATTTCATTTAGTGCTCCAATTTTCTGGTAATACTCAAATGCTTGTTTAAATGCTTGCTTACTTTTTTTATTTTTTTGGGTTAACTTATAAAGAATTCCAAGCTCGGTTTGAGTTTCGGCTTCATTGAGTTTATTATCTAATTCCCGATTGATTCTAAGGGAAGTTAGTAGGAAATTTTCGGAGGTGTCGAAGTTTCTATTTTCTCTTTGTATAATGCCTCTAACTTTATAAACCTCGGCAATTGAAAGTCTGTCATTTATTTTATAAGAGATTTCCATCGCCTTATTCAAGTACGCTTCACTGAGTCTAAAATCCTTTAACAACGTATAAACATAAGCTTTACTTAGATAAGTAATTCCAATTGTTTGAGCAAAACTCCCTTTAATGGCTATCTCCAAGGCATGATCAAATTCAACCAATGCTGCATTGTAATCAGCTTGTTTAATAAAAACCATTCCCATATTATGTCTTATTTCAGCAATTCTACCAGGCTCAGAAATTTTCTGGAAATTTACCAAAGCTCTTTTTAAATAAGATAAGGCAGAATGATAGTTTCCCTGAATATTATTAATAATGCCGAGATTGATTTCAATTTTTCCAGTCAATGAAATATCAACGCTCTCATCGAGGTACGCAATGCCACTTTCAAAATGTGCGATTGCCCTTTTCAGGTTACCCATATCGCCGTAGATAGTTCCTAAAAGATTTTCTGAGTTTGCGCAGCCCTTAGAGTCGTTTAACTCTTTGAAAAGCAAATAAGCTTTCTTTATGCTGGTAAAACTATCTTCCCATTGTGCCTGACGGCTATAAATTTCTCCGAGCGAGAGATATGCGTTGGCAGCAATATTTTTTAGAAGTGGGTCGTTTTTTGTTTGCTTGATAATCTTTTTGTTTAGATCAATAGCAGTCGCAAACTCACCTGCGGAGCCAGTGGTGTGACTGAGAAAAAGTAAAAGTTCAAGAAATTTAATTTTGGGAAGTTTATCGGCAGAAAATGTTATCAGCAAGTCAATTTGTGTAATCAGATTAAAATCTGTCGGAAGTTCAAAATTTAATTGCACTTTTCCTTCAGAAACTGATTCTGATGATTGTCTGGATTTTTTTAGAGAGGCGCTTAAAAAACTTTTTTTAAACTCGTTAATATCATGGGATGAGAAAAAATCCTTTAATATTTCTTCTAATGCTTCAGCACTCTTAATTTTTGTATTCACTTTGCAATATTTTCGGTGTTCAATGTATTTTAGTACACATCTTTCTATCCTAAATGACGATTAATTTATTCAACACTTGTGCCATTAAAATCGATTCATTAATCCCCTGTTTTCCATCATAAAAATTATTGAAGTGTAATTATTACTTTGAGTTGTATGAATTTTTTACTGTAAGATTATAAAATTTATGTCTTTTATTGAATCAGTTAATAAAACTCATGGATCAGCCGTTCTGAGTCTTACAAACTATCAATTTTTTTTATCGAAACTTTTTTGAAAATGTTGATACTTAGAGAATATATTAAAATGTTGGTGAGATGAATTTTTGCCCATCTGAATTTTAGTACTTATTGGTCGAATAACATTAGTCAGTACGCCCTTTTTGTCGAAAATTCCGTAATTAACTATTAAAATTGGCTAAAAGGATCATTTTGTGTTTGGTATGAAGATTGGCTGTTTAAAATAAATTATTCTTAAAGAAAGAGTTGACAAGTAGAACTGTATGCTATGGATTACCTGAGCAATATAAATATATTTTCCGCTCAATCAATACGTACCAGTCGCAAAACTTCGGTTACATGTTAATTGAAAGGAACATTCAGAGGAGATAAAAAGCCGGCGCAAAGTCGGCTTTTTTATTCGCAAAATTTATCTTACAATTTTAGAAACTTGTTTGAATTCATCTGTGCCGCAAACATTCAGCAATTCAAAAAGTATTGACTCGGTAGTTGTAATTTCAACATTATGTTTACTCATTCTATTCAATGCAGTGGTGTAATCAATTTCTCGTCGAGATGAAACTGCATCGGCAGCAACATTAACCTGGAAATTATTTGCCAATAAATCCAAGACAGTTTGTTGAACGCAGACGTGAGTTTCAATTCCGCAAACGACGATTTGTGTAACATTATTATCAGTCAGTCTTTGAAAAAATTTGTCAGCTCCAAAACAACTAAAACTCAATTTTTGAATTGGGTTAATTCCAACTAATTCTTCCGCCAATGCATTAGCAGTTTGTCCCAATCCTTTCGGATATTGTTCAGTAAGAAAAATTGGAAGACTCAAAACTTTGAAGCCCTTAATCAATTTCAAAGTGTTCTCGATTACTGCTTTGGGATTAGACATTACATTAAGAATTTTTTCTTGAATATCAATTATCACAAGAGCAGTGGATTCTGGTTTTAGTATTATATCATTTCTTTTGAGTATCATATTCGCCTCGCTATTAATTATATTTAATAAATCGGATCCATCCCATATTTACCGCAAGAGTACATCATCAGGATTGAAGTTAAATCAATTAAAGCTTTTTTCTGGTCTTCAGTATGAATAACAAGATCGTAAATTTCTGCCACGAACTGCATATACTTTAAAATTTTATCAAGCTCATGATAAGTTGGTGTTCCATGCCAGTTCGCTACTGACCTAACAAGTAATTTTTCATGCCGTCTCAGAAATTCAATAAACGAAATAATATTTTTTGAAAGTGAAGTTCGCGGTCGGCAGATAGTAATTAAATCATTGAAGTATGTATCCCACTTGGTTGCAAGTTCAATATTACTATCTCGCATCACATAACGAGCATTTTCTAAAGTAAATCTTGCTCGGGTAGTTGTCTTAAATTTTGGAATCAAAGCGTAACCGTCATAACTGACATTTTCGGTCTCATCATCTAAATATTTCCATCTTTTCAAAAGCTGATAGCCCGTGTAAATAACAATTACCTTTTCAAGTCCGCTGTCAACTACTATAAATTTACCCTGCTGCTCTGTAATTACAGTGAACCAATGTTCCCAGTTGTCAACACTTAAAATACATGGATAACCTTGCCGCAGATGCCCGGTTAAAACTTTTAGTGCTTCGTCTGGAGTTTCGCGTCGGAAGTATTTCATTTTGCAGTCAAAACTTTTTGCAGCTTTTGCAAGTCCTATTTCGTCGGTGCCGTACCACCAGTTACTTCCCGCTTTGGAACCAATTTTTTTTTCATTCTCAAAACGACCAAGCATTACGAGTGCGTATTTTAATGCGAAAGGTCCGCATTGATATTTATATGGCTGTGGATAAAAACTCATAATTTTTTATGAGAAAGTTAAATAATGTTGTTGAATAATTCATCGTTCTAACTTTGGGCACTAGCGTTTTTTCGGTTATTTTTGAAATATGAAAGAAAAAATAAAAATAGCTGTGGCCTTTAATGAAGCTCACCCCGAGTTATACTTCAAAAAAGAACAGAAAAACAATGCAGAATTGTCGTTCATACCTTTCTTCGAAGTTGACCAGACTACCCCAATAGAAGAATTCGAATACATAGCCAGAAAAATAAACTCTTCTAAGTTCCTTGCATTCACGTTTAATCTGAAAGATAATCTCGATTCTCTGATCAAAATGATCAAACATGAGAAACCTGACGTTATTTTTAATTTTATTGAATTGTTTAACGACAACCCGCGTCTGGAAATGAATATCGTCGGATTATTTGAGTTATTGGATATTCCATACACCGGCGCTTCACCCATGGCTTTATCAACCTGCCAAAGTAAAATTCTTGTAAAGCAACTATTAAAGTCTCATGGAATACTTACACCTCCCTTTGTTGTATTTAATTCAACCGCTAAGAATTTTAATCACGGTTTAAAATACCCACTGATTGTAAAGCCTGCCTATGAAGATGCGAGTGTAGGAATTGAAAACGCCTCCATAGTTACAAATAAAATTAAATTGAAGCAACGGGTTGAATACGTGCTGGACTATTTCAAACAGCCCGCACTTGTTGAAGAATTTATTGATGGAAGAGAACTGAATATTTCTGTAATGGGTGATAAAAATCCGTATGCCCTCCCGATCAGTGAGATAGATTTTGCTTCGATGCCTGAAAACTTGCACAACATTGTCAGTTATCAGGCAAAGTGGGATCCGTTTCACGAAGCATATCACAAAACCATTCCCATCTGCCCGGCTAAACTAAATAAACGAATAGAGCAGTTTGCAAGTCAGACAGCATTGAAAGCATTTAACGTAATGGGTGTAAGAGATTATGCGCGGGTTGATATAAGACTATCAACAGATAATCAACTTTTTGTACTCGAAGTAAACCCCAACCCTGACTTAACTGAAGGAGCCGGATTTATGCGCTCTGCTCACGCTGCGGGGTTAAGTTATTCTCAGGCATTAAAGAAAATTATTATGTTTGCTTATGAGAGAGGGAAGAGGAAGTAGCCTCATCCCTAAATCCCTTCTCCTAAAGAGAAGGGATTTAAGGAACAAAATTAAGCTTTTACTTTGTGCAACACCGGAACATTATGTTTTATAAGTTCATAAACTCCAAACATTACACCAACAAAGAATAAATCACCAAGCAAAGAATTTTGGAAGAAAGGAATTGCTGCAATGTAGCTTTCCAAGAGTCCTGCAGGTGTTTTAGGATATAATGTGCCAAGCGCCCAAACACCAAAGTTTGTAATTACAAAGAAACTTACTGAAGCAGTTATTGATGCAAGGATTAATTTTTTTACACTAACTTTTTTTAGCATCACAATTCCAAGCACTACAATCAGAGCAAAGCTGAGATACGTTAGCCAGGCTGAAGAGTAAAAACCAATTATTGCATCTGTTAAAAACATTGCAGCAAGTGGAATTACAAGTGCATGCGATTTCTTATTAAAGTATGCGCCGCCAAATAAAGCCATTGCAGCAATCGGCGCAAAGTTTGGCGGGTGAGGAAGTAGTCGCACAAATGCAGCTACAAATACCATTAATGTAAGCACCCAAAAACTTGGGCTAATTTTTTTAATTTGTTCAGTCATCGTTTTTTCCTTTCAATAAAAATCTGTATTAAGATATTTCTTGTAATAATTAATTCAAAGATAAAGTTTTATTAATTAAAAATTCAAAAGTAAAAATTAAAAAATATTCGCAAAATGAAAGACGAAAAATGAAAGAAGAAAATCATTCTTAATCTTACTTATACTATTGCTCATCATCTTAATCAATCATAAGTTTAATTCCACCATAAAACGACAATCCTGCTGTTCCGTATCCAAATACCTCTTCATAATCGGTATCTAAAAGATTTTCTAATCTGGCATTCAATCGCAAAAAGTTAAACATATCATAATGCGCAGCTAAGTTTAAAAGGACATAACCTTTAAGTTCGGTTCTTTGAAATGTTGAAAAATCAATGTCCTCGCGAGTTCCAATCCAAATAACCTCGGCATTTACATTCGCTTTTTCTATGAATGAATAATCAATTAGCAATCCGATTTTATTTTCTGGCCGTCTCAAAAGTTTTTGATCAAAGTTTGAAGTGTTTTCACTTTTGTCTAATGCTTTTGTGTAAGTGTAATTGGCTTTTACAATAAGAGAATTAAAGAATATTGCTTTGGTGAAAACCTCGACTCCATTGGTTTCAGCTTTATTAATATTTATTGTTTTGAAGGTCACATTATCAAAGCCAAACATATCAGAAAATTTATTGTCAAAATAAGTAACTCCAATTGAAAAGTTTTCTTTCGATAAAAACTGTTCTGCACCGATGTCCCAGCCGAAACTTTTTTCAGGTTTCAAATTCTCATTGCCGTAAGTTGGATCATATAGATTGAACAAAGAGGGAGCCTTAAATCCTGTTCCGAGCGTTGCTTTAATTTTGGTTGAAGTTTCACTGATCAGAAAGGCAGGGGCGAATCGATAAGTAATTTGTGACCCAAATTGATTATGATGATCATATCGAATTCCTGCCGAAGCGAAAAACATATTTTTTATGTTAAACTGTTCTTGAATGTAACCGCTGATTGTTTTTGTATTTCTATTTGGAAATATACTTGCATAATCCGGAAGTCCGATATAATTAAAGGAAAAATATTCGGAAGACATTTCTTCAAGTTCAAAATCAACCCCACCTGTAAAGAGATTCGATTCATTTAACTGAAAATCATTCTGCCAATCTATTTTATATTTCCTTCCATCATAATGGCTGTGCGAATAATAAACGCTTGCGGCAGATGTATCGTAAGAATATTTTCGGGTGTTTCGAATCACGGAAACTCCAGTTTTTTGATTCCATCTGCCATCGAATAATTTTATTTTACCTTCACCCCGCAATGAAAATTCTTCTTGATTGAAAATATAAGTTGGATCATCACCGAAAGCTCCGCCAAACTGATCATAATCAGATTTCGATTTTGTATATCTAGTGTAAAGATTTACTTCAGCATTTGGGGAAAAGGTATAACCAATAATTGAAGATAAATTATTAAAAGTGTAACCATCTTTTTCAGTGTTTCCATATTTTTCTGAAGCATTTGAAAATCCATCGCTTCCGGTTCGACTTAATGCAATTGAGTAATTTAATTTTTGTAATGATCCATTAACACCCAATAATGCTTTATAAGAATTATACGAACCGCCTTCGGTGAGAAGTGAAAATTTTGTCGAACCATTCCCTTTTTTTGTAATTATGTTAATTACACCTGCCAGTGCATCCGATCCATAAAGAGTTGATTGTGGTCCGCGCAAAACTTCTATTCTTTCAATGTTATCAATTGGTAATGCAGAAAAATCATAAACTCCGCTAGGATCATTTGTTAGATTAACTTCAACTCCATCTATCAACACCAAAGTGTGAGATGAATTTGCGCCGCGAATGTAGAGATTAGATAAAGTTCCATTGCCGCCTTGTCGTGTAAAACTAATTCCGGTTTCATTTCTTAAAATATCAAAAACATTATTAGAGTTACTGTTCGATATCTGAACTGAATCAATCACCGAAATTGAATTTGCAATCTCAATTGAGTTGGATAAAGTTTTAGTTGCAGATATTACTACTTCGTTCATTCGGTAAAAACCAGAAGTATCTGTTTTTTGAATGATAGAATTTTGAGAGAAACTGATTTGAGAGAATACCAAAAAAGCAAAAAGTGCAAAAAGAAATTTTGTGTTGTACATAGAAGTTACTCCTTGTAAAAGGTTAAAAGTAACTTCGCGTATAAAAAAGTTGAGATAAAACGAATGGAGATTTTGAGAGACCATCGTTAATCTTACCTTTCTCGCGAAGGTGATTAATTAATACTTACGGCAGGTCTCCTGGCTTGAACAATTAAAAATGAATAATGTAGAATTAACAATGATTTAAAAAATTGTTCATTGTTAATTTATAATTGTTAATTGCTTTCACAGTTGCGCGACAGCGACGGGATTTGTCTTTCTATAGTCATTTGGAATTTATTTAGGAATCTCAGATTCTGAAACAGTTTAGGATGACATAAGAGAAAGACAGCACCGCACTTCCCTATAATTTTCCATTACCCCAACGTGTCGGGGTTGGAACACCGTAGATTTTGTTCAAAGAACTGTTTCTAAAATAGTTTGAATATTACAGAATTCAAACAAAGTTAAATTTTTTTTCATTAAAACTTTTCACCTTCCAATATTTTTTCTAACTTTGGGCACGAATTTTATTGTTAATTATCAAACTATGTATTCATTCAGATATTTTATTCAGACTTTTCCTGTTTCAATCCTCAACCTTTACCTTTCCGAACTACATAATTATTATATCACTTTGAATAAAAACTATTCTTCATCTAAAAGGAGCTTTTAATGAGCTGGCTAACTAATTTTACAAACTCCTCCATCGGCAAAAAATTTACGATGGCTGTTACAGGGAGTTTCTTAATCATTTTTCTAATCATACATCTTATTGGAAACATAACTCTTTTCTTCGGTGCCGATGCTTTTAATGGTTATGTTAAAACTTTAGATGTAATTAAACCACTTATCCGTGTCATTGAAATTGTTCTTCTCACTGCTTTTATTCTCCATATCTTTAATGGCGTGCGGCTTTGGTATGAAAATAAAAAAGCACGACCAACACGATATAAAGTAAATGGCTCATCCGAAAACACTACAGTTTTTTCAAGATTGATGTTTGTTACCGGTTCAATTGTTTTCATTTTTCTTGTTCTGCACCTTGGGACATTTTTCTGGAGATTTAATGTTCACGATCCATCCGGATTGGCAGACACAGAGCAGTATTTTCAAGTTGTAGTTGGATTTTTTAGCTACTGGTGGTACTCGCTTCTTTATGTGGTTGCCGTAATTCTTCTGGGATTTCATCTCAATCACGGATTCCAAAGTGCTTTTCAAACTTTTGGATGGAATCATAACAAGTACACTCCATTCATAAAAAAACTTGGAACTCTTTACGCAATTATTATGGCAGTAGGATTTGCTTCGATGCCGATTTACTTTTTCTTTTTTTACGGAGGTAACCAATGACAAAATTAGATTCTAAAATTCCCGAAGGAAATATTTCTGAAAAATGGACTAACCACAAATTCAATATGAAGCTGGTTAATCCATCCAACAAAAGAAAA
The DNA here is from genome assembly GCA_035328465.1 of Ignavibacteriaceae bacterium. GTDB lineage: Bacteria > Bacteroidota > Ignavibacteria > Ignavibacteriales > Ignavibacteriaceae > JADJEI01. Next base: position 11,721 of record DAOLIQ010000088.1, read on the forward strand.
TTTGAAATTATTGTTGTTGGAACCGGCTTAGCCGGCGCATCTGCCGCAGCAACACTTGGCGAGCTTGGTTACAACGTTAAAGCTTTTACTTTTCACGACAGCGCAAGAAGAGCACACAGCATTGCTGCTCAAGGCGGAATTAACGCTGCAAAAAATTATCAGAATGACGGCGACTCGGTTTACAGATTATTTTACGATACAATTAAAGGCGGCGACTTCCGTGCGCGCGAAGCAAATGTTTATCGTCTTGCTGAAGTAAGTGCAAACATTATTGATCAATGCGTTGCTCAAGGCGTTCCGTTTGCAAGAGAGTACGGCGGACTTTTGGATAATCGCTCTTTCGGCGGTGCACAAGTTTCAAGAACATTTTATGCACGCGGACAAACGGGACAACAGCTTCTACTTGGTGCAGTTAGTTCTTTAAACAGACAAATTGATAAGGGTTCTGTAAAACTTTTTACTCGCAGAGAAATGCTTGATGTTGTTGTGGTTGATGGATTGGCAAGGGGAATTGTTGTAAGAAATTTACTTACCGGTGAGATTGAAAAACATTCTGCACACGCTGTTGTCCTTGCTACCGGCGGATATGCGAATGTTTTCTTCCTTTCAACCAATGCGATGAATTGCAATGCAACAGCAATTTGGCGTGCTCACAAGCGCGGTGCATTTTTCGCAAATCCTTGTTACACTCAAATACATCCAACGTGCATTCCGCTTCACGGTGATGCACAATCAAAGCTTACTTTGATGAGTGAATCTTTGCGTAACGATGGAAGAATCTGGGTGTCAAAGAAAAAAGGTGATATGCGAAATCCAAATGATATTCCCGAAGATGAAAGAGATTATTATCTTGAAAGAAAATATCCGTCTTACGGAAATCTTGCGCCGAGAGATATTTCATCACGTGCAGCAAAAGAAGTTTGTGATGAAGGAAGAGGTGTTAAAGGCGGCAATGCAGTTTATCTTGATTTCAAAGAATCAATTCAAAGACTCGGACAGAAAGTAATTGAAGAGCGTTATGGAAATCTTTTTGATATGTACCAAAACATCACCGGCGAAAATCCTTACAAATCACCGATGATGATTTATCCCGCTCCGCATTATGTAATGGGTGGTTTGTGGGTTGATTACAATTTGATGAGTACTGTTCCCGGCTTGTTCGTTCTTGGCGAAGCAAACTTTTCAGATCACGGTGCAAATCGTTTGGGTGCTTCTGCACTTATGCAAGGTTTGGCTGATGGTTA
>DAOLIQ010000089.1:0-12560 GCA_035328465.1 Ignavibacteriaceae bacterium
ATCGCTGCTTTAAGATTGCTTTCCGAATCAATCAGGAACTGAGAAGAGATAACAATTTTTTCACCTTCTTTAATTCCTTCGAGCACTTGAACCAATCCGTCAGAGGAAACGCCGAGTTTAACTTCCCGCGGATCGAAGTAACCGCCGCCAAGAGACATAACAGCAATTGTTCTTTCACCTGTGCGGATGATTGCCTGATCCGGCACAACAACAGCTTCAACGGAAATTGGTGAAACCAGTTTTACCGTCGCAAACATTCCCGGTTTGAAATCATAATTCGAAGTGTTTCTTACTTCGGTTCTAACTTTTATTGTTTTTGTTTCTTCATTTATATAAGGATAGATGTACGTTACTGTGCCTTTATAAGTTTTACCTGGCAGATAAGAAAGTTCCAGATCAACTTTTTGACCGAGCTTAATCCAGGGTAAATCAACCTGATAAATATCTGCCATCACCCAAACATTTGAAAGATCGGCAACTTTATACAAACCCATTCCAGCCATAATTTGCTGCCCTTCGTAAACCATTTTTTCCACAACTGTTCCATTTACTTGCGAATAAATTGTAAGCGTCTTCTTAGGTGCATTATTTTTTTCAATCTCGTTGATGTCATTCTCAGAAATATCCCAATACAATAATCTTCGTTTGGCGCTGTTGACTAATTCTTGAGCGCCGTTTTTAACATCATCAGAACTATTAGAAACTTTCTTTAAGTAACGAATTGCTTGAAGATATTCCTCTTGCGTACTTACAAGTTCGGGGCTGTAAATTTCAAACAGCGGCTGACCTTTGCTAATATATTTGCCAGTATAATCAACAAAAAGTTTTTCTACCCAGCCCATAACTTTTGTAGTAATAGTAGTAACTTTTCTTTCGTCGTAATCAACTTTACCCGTTGTTCTAATTACATTATTGAGTTTTTGTTTTTTAACTGTTTCTATTTTTACACCAATATTCTGAACAGTGACCGGATCAATCTTAATGCCTTCGACACTTTCATCTCCTTCATAAACGGGTACTAAATCCATACCGCAGTCCGGCGCAGTTCCCGGTTTATCTGAAGTAAACCACGGATGCATCGGGTCCTGGTAGTAAGCAATTTTCTTTTGTCCGTTTCCGCCTTTCTGTTCTTCATAAACAGGAACAAAGTCCATTCCGTCCGGAGCTTTCTTCGGGGTGGGGGAAGTATTTGCAGGGTTCATCGGGTCTTGATAGTAAAGAATTTTTCTTTCTTGACTATCTGAAGATGAGCCTGTTCCGCCAAGGAAAAATTTTCCAATTGCTAAGCCAACTATTAAAAAGATGATTCCGCTAATAATTATTTTTTTTCCCGCAGAGCGGGATTTCGTTTCACTCAACATTTTTATCTCCATTATTTAATTTCATTTTTAATTTGTTCAAGGGTTAAACCAACAGCCTGTTCAAGCTGTGCCTGACTTTGAAGAAAATTCATTTTAGACATGTAAAAATCGAGTTTAGACATCAGAAGCATTCTATATGCATCAATAAGCATTAAGAATTCTGTTTTACCTGTTTGATATGCTGCAATAGTGGATTGCAGTGTTTGTTCAGCTTGAGGAATGACGGAGTTTTTATAAAGCTCAGTCAGGTTTCTATTAGTTTCGATATTTACCAAAGAGTTTTGAACATCAGATGCTACCATATTCTTCATAAGATTATACTGTTCTTCGGCAGTTTTAATATTAAGTTCGTTCTCTTCAACTTTACCTGTGTATTTAGAGCTTGACCAAAATGCAAGCGGTACATTTACTCCAACCATAAATGCCCAGAAATCATCGGTGGTTCCAGTCATGTCTTTGTACATCAGTCTTGCCATTATATCAGGATAGTATTCTAGTTTAGAAGCATCCAATTCTGATTTATACATATCAATATTGTAATTCATGCTTTTTAATTCGGCACGATTTTCAGCAGCCAATTGAAACAACTGGTCAAAATTCCATCTCGGTAAAGTATCAGCCGGCTCGGGGACATAACCTAATGGATCATTGGCGGGTCGGCTTAAAATTGTATTTATCATTGTTTGAATATCAGTCTTTTCCTTTTCAAGATTTACCCCCTCGTTAATCAAAACAGAAAGTTCTGTTTGAGCTCTTAATATATCCGGTTGTTTGCCCATCCCCAGCTCGTACTGTTTTCTCGTAATTTCTAAAAACTGCTTTAGCAAATCCTGATTTTCTAAATTGATTTCTATTTTCTTTTGCACCAGATACAACTCGTAATAATAATTTTTTAATTGTTTGATGATTTGCTTTTCAAGCGCAAAGTACTGCTGCTCAACCATACTAGCATTGTTTGAAGCTGCTGTTGTCATTGCATTTATCTTGCCGGGAAAAGGGAACATCTGCTGAATAAAATAATCATTTTCCATACTGTTTTTAATCGGATTTGGAAATGACTGCACCGGCGTATTGAAAAACTCAATCCCAACTTGCGGAGCATCCCATGAGGATTGCTGATCAATTTTTGTTCTTGCGGCATCGGTTGTATTACGTGCAGCTTTTAATTGTGGATTGTTTTGAAGAGTCTCTTTTATCAGCTCATCCAGATTAATGTAGCTTTTAGTCTGAGGATAAGAAATAGATATCGAGAGGATTATTAAAGAAAAAAATTTTAAGAAAAAATTCATTTTATCTCCATAAAGAATTTGTTTAATCGAACTGACTGATATAAAAATAAAATAATTAGAATTAAGCTCATACTGTTATTTTTCAAAGGTGTAAAGAAACGATTAGAAACTAAATTGATATAGCCAGCCTTCATTTATTTTTCAGAATGACTATAAATATTTTGGCTAAAATTGCTGTAAGTATTAGGTAACCCAACAACCATATAAAACCATTTTCAAACATTTTTATAATATCACTTTTCAATTTTTCATATTCCTATGAAACAATAATGCCAAAGTGGAATATTCTATTATTGAAATGAAATAGGACTTTTTATGATAAATTTTTAGAAGAAATTTTTAAGGAGTTTAAATATTTTTAAAGTTCTTAAAAAAGGTTTTGCAAGTTAAAATGTATTTTTTAGTGTAAAAAAAGAAGTTGTTTTTTAATCAGTTTTTTAGGACGATACACAGTGCTTATAACTCCTAAAGCAAAATCATATATTTCCATCAATCACTGAAAAATCTAAAATCATAGCTAATTTAAAATCCTCTCTAGCTCCTTCTATATCACCAAGATTAATCTTAACAGTTCCTCTGCTAAAAAAACTTGTTGCATCTTTTGAATACATTTCTATTGCTTTGGTATAATCTTCTATTGCTTCCTTATATTTTCCGATATCGGCTTTTAATGTTCCTCTTTTTTTAAATTCAAGAACATTAAAGGGATTAATAGATATTGCTCTGGTACAGTTTACAATTGCATCTGTTTCTACCATTTTGGAACTCGCTATATTTTTATAAGAAAATATTTGCCTAATTAATATGCATTTAAAACATATTGTTGAACCATACGATGCGTATTAAAAAACGAAGCATTGATAGCTATAGAATGACGCATCATATTAATCCAATACTCTCTGCCATTATAAAAAGTAGGAATTATTGCAAATTCTAATTTATCATATAGGGAACTGGCATCTTGCTGGTCGTTGCTTTGCGTATTCTGAGGCGTGCCGATAGACCATCCTGTAATGTCTTCAATGCATCCTTCAATCCACCACCCGTCTAAAATGCTTAAGGAAGGAACTCCATTATGTGCGGCTTTCATACCTGATGTGCCGGATGCTTCCTGTGGTTTGCGCGGCGTATTAAGCCATAAATCAACACCAGAAACTAATAGTTTAGCCAACTCCATATCGTAATTTTCAAGGTAAACAACTTTTATTTTACCTTCCAATCGTTTTGATGCTGTAATTATTCTCTTTATCAAATCTTTGCCCATCCCATCTTGAGGATGAGCCTTACCAGAAAAGATAAATTGAATTTTACCTGCATCATTGGCGATTTTTATCAGCCTGTCAAAATCAGAAAAAATCAAATCAGCCCTTTTATAAGAGGCAGCCCTTCTTGCAAATCCTATTGTGAGGGTTTTATAATCCATTTCACTGCCGGTCTTTTCATTAACATAATCAATAAATCCGTTTTTTGCTTCCTGATGAGCCTTCCATATCTTATCCCCCGGGATGCTCAAGGCATAACGTAGGCTAAAAGAATCGTTCTTCCAATCGGGAATATATTTATCGTATAATATTTTGAAGCTATCGCAAACCCAAGTGAAAGAATGTACGCCATTAGTTATAGACTCTATTGAGTATTCGGGAAACATCGATCGAGAAACTTCGCCGTGTTTTTTTGCAACACCATTTATGTATTTACTCAGATTTAAGGCTAGAAAAGTCATATTCAGTTGTTCTTCACCACATAGCATCTTAAGAACACCCGAAGGCAAAAATCCTCTTAATGCATTGTTTACTAAATCGTAAGGAAACTGATCGTGCCCCGCTGGAACTGGAGTATGAGTTGTAAATACACAAAGCTCCCTTACTGCTTCAAAATCTAATTTTGAATCTTTGTTTCTTTTCATTTCATTTAATAATTCTAGGGTTAGAAAAGAAGCATGTCCTTCATTCATATGATATTTTTTAATTCCTGAATATCCCAGACTATGAAGCATACGCACGCCGCCAATACCCAAGACAAGCTCTTGCAGCAGTCTATACCACTGATTCCCGCCGTAAAGAAAATCGTTAAGCCCCTTATCATATTCGCTGTTTTCTTCTAAGTCCGTATCTAAAAAAATTATTGGTATAGAATAACCGCTTACACCTACCACATCATACTGCCAGGCACTGATAAATGTATCTCTGTTTTCTATTTTGATACTGACTTTATTGGATAATGGTTTTAAAAAATCTTTGCGGTTCCATTGGACAGGCAATTCCTGCTGGATTCCTTGAGCATCCAATTTTTGGATAAAATAACCTTTTTCGTATAAAATAGTTACCGCTACCAGAGGAACTTTTAGATCTGCACAGGATTTTATAAAATCTCCGGCTAAAATGCCCAGTCCGCCGCTATAAGTTGGAATTGAAGAATCAATTCCAATTTCCATAGAAAAATAGGCAATCCTTCTTTGCTTTATTTCCTCATCATGATACGATTTGTGTCCGTGTTTTAAATATTTATCCGGAGAATTCTTAAATTCATTTTTACATAAATTTGAGCAGAAATAATATGCCTCTCCCTTGAATTCATATTTAAACTCCTCTTTTGCAATCATTCCGCAAACCGGGTCTTTAACCATTTTCATTCTCGTTTTTTAATCAACTTTATTTCGCAAACGCTCGGAAACAATAATTTTTTCTCCGCACTCCGATACTTTCATTAAAATGAATTAAGCGGGATGCTCAATGAAAGGATCGCAGTTTTACGCTGCTGATCGTAGCGTAACGAGATATTCTGATTATATAGTTCAGCCGAATACCCCGCATCAAATGCGCTAATTATCTTTACTACTACGTATCCCGCCACCAAATAATAGAACTGGGTCCGTTCTGTTGTGGTCCATGAAGGACGATAATCTGAGTCATAGTAATTTGAATAATTATGCATTCCCCTTGACCAGCCATTGCGTCCGAGCAAAACGGCTGCATGTATAAAAAGGATAAGTTCTGCAGTTGTGTAGAGAATTCCACGTTCCCAATTACCGATGTAAAAATTTCCTAAATCAACAGGCAACGGTTGAATCGAAAGCAGCGCAGCCGTTGCAGGGTCTTTTCTATTAACATTGTTAACTGCACCGCCGTGATGTTGAGAGAAGCCATTGCTGGATGTTAGAACAAGCAACAGCGCAACAAAAAAAACAATTCGTTTCATTGTAACCTTATTGGATATCGAGTTTCGCACTTAGTTAGTATTTTCTTAAAATAATCTTAACATAAAGAGCATTACTATTGCCATTACACCGGCGCTGATTAAGACGACAGGTACTATGCCAGGTGCTGTCATATTATCGTCATTTTCTGAATGTTGATTCATTTGACTTATTAGTTGAACGGTTTGCTCAACTTCGATTAGTGGATCTACTGTAACATTTCCAACTTTTTCTAGAACAAAAATAAATTTATAAACGTCTGTGTTTTTGATTGAAGGACGAAAAATATACGTCCCATTATTAATTTCGGACGGTGAGAATTTCATTTCTTGCTTCTTACCGTGATCGGAATGTGAGTCTTGTCCCAAACTATTATCCGTAGTTACAATCAATGAAATTGACGCATCGGAGATAATTAATTTTTCGCGGACATCATAAAGAGTAACTTTATAAGCCAGCTCATCATTTAAAGTATACGGCGGAAATTCAGCAGTAATCTTTATTCCATTAACAACAGATTCCTTTACGATTGTTTGACCGTTCATAGAAGAGCCATGTGAATCTCCATGCATACCGCTCCCTTTGTGACCAGCCATTCCCCCCATGCCGATCATCATGCAGCCGCTAAGAAAAAGTGGCGTTAGAAGAATTAAATAAATTTTATTCATAGTGTCATTATCCATCAGCTATTGTAAAAAATTTTAATTGTATTCCGATATTTTGTTTTTTGAAAATGCAGCGAATCTCCCCGTTCATCATAACCGATTTTTTCTCCAATGCTGATAATTCTGTTTGCAAGACACATCTTACAAAGTTCGGAGTTTTCCTCGATGCAAGGTTTATTATCATACAGTCGATAATAGGGGCGATATTTTCTAAGAGTAATATTCGGCATAATAATATTTGCGCCGCATTTAAGAGCTTGCTCTCTGCCGTCATATTTTAATACCTGTAGCGCTGTTGTAGATGCGATGTTTACATCTTTCAGCAATAATCTTGCGGCTGCAATCATTTTCAAACTCAATTTCAAAAGTTCTTCTTTATCGGCAAAATGAACGGGGAACTGTTGGTTAAGCGGAGTATTGTTGCTCGTTAAAAATGGACCCATTCCAATCATATCAACATCCATCTCTTTGAAGAAAAATAAATCATCCACTAGATCGTCAACAGTCTGCATCGGTAAACCAATCATTACACCGGTCCCGACTTGATAGCCAATTTTTTTGAGAGTGGTTAAACAATTTTTTCTTTTTTCGAAACTGTGATTTGCCGGGTGTAATTTTTCATACAAGCTCTTGTTAGATGTTTCAATTCGAAGAAGATAGCGATGTGCGCCGGCGGCAAACCATTTTTCATAAACCTTATATTTCTGTTCGCCAAGCGAAAGGGTTATTCCAAGTTTGCCATCAGTTTGTTCTTTTATTTTTTCAATTATTGTCCCGATTGACTCTATGAAAAGAGAATCTCTTCTTTCTCCGGATTGAAGTACAATTGAGCCATATTTGTTCTGAAATGCCCAGAGCGCAGATTCGATAATTTCATCTTCCCTCATTAAATATCTACTGGGCAGAGTGTTGCTTCTTCTTATTCCGCAATAATAACAATTTTTAATACAGATATTGCTGAGTTCAATCAACCCTCTAAGATAGACCTTTGGTCCAAGGTATTGAATTCTTACTTGATAAGCTCTATCGAAGATTTTTCTTAATTCTTCTCTGTCTCTCAATTCCAAAAGATATTTTACGTTATCCCTTTCGCTGAATTCCATAGCAATTTTAATTTAATCCTTATGTTAATTTGGTGAAACCTGCTTGCAGCAGGCAACAAGTTATATTCAGAAGAATCGCCAATCCCAAAATTGTTCGTTGAATGTAAAAAAAATGTTGGCGAAATATTTTCCTGATAATATTTCAAAGAAAGTTACTTATTTAAAGAACTTCCTAAATACATATTAAAGGCTGAAGCACTAACAATAAAACCGGGGTTCTGATTTAATAATTTTTCTGCAATTGAGAATGCTTCACTCGATTTGGATTTATCACCCATTATTTCATATAAATTAGCAAGCAAATAATAAGCATCTGCGTCATCAGGATATTTTTCTAATTCAATCATTACAGATTTTACAGCGTCTTTATATCTTCCTTCGAGATATTCCTGATTAGCTTTAATAAGATATAACTGAGGCAGATCGGGTGAAAGTTTTTCAAGCTCCTGAATATAAAGCATAGAATTTTCCAGCTTGTTTTGACTCTGGTATAAAATGATTAGTCCTTTTCTTGCTTCAATTAAATTCGGGCTTATAATTAAAGATTTCTTAAAATAGATTTCAGCTTCATCAGTAAGATCATTTTGAAGATAGAACATCCCGAGTGCTTCAAATATCTTCCCGTTTCCAGGCTCTATTTCAGCCGCTTTATTAAAAGCAATTACTGCATTATATAATTCACCTGCTGTACCATAAACAATCCCAAGATTAAAAAGTGCAGATGCATTGTCGGGCTGAATTGTTATTGCCTTATTCAAAAAATCTTTAGCTTTATTAAAATCCATTTGGATAGAATAGATTACTCCAAGGATAATTAACGCATCCACATTCTTTATATCTAAGCTGAGAATCCTTTCATTATAAAATTTTATGGAAGGAATATTTTGCTGTGACATAGCTATTTGGGATAGGTATATTAAGGCTTTGATATCTTCGGGGGATTCTTCAAGGTAATCTATAAACACTTTTTTGGCTTCATTAAAATTGTCTTCCTGGAAATAAGCTTCACCTTGGTTAAATAAGGCTTCGGCTTTTTTCTCACTTTGTGAATACATCCCTACTGAAAAGAGGGAAAGTATAACAAGAAATAAATATTTGTTTTTCATTTTTTTACCTTTCTTGCATGAGTTTTTGAGTTTCATCAATATTATCCATCATATTTTCGAAATTATCCATTATCTCATCTATATTATCTATCAAGTCTTCCATCATGTCTCTGAATTCGTCGTTATTCATTAGCCCTTTATCATCCAACATATTTTTCATCTGCTGGGTCATATTTTTCATATCACCGGACATCTGGTTCATATATTTTATCAGGGGCGTCATATATTCGTGCTTCATACCTTGCATATTCTGTTGCATTCCCATATTCTGATGTTGCTGCATCATATCATCCATACGCTTTGATATATCATTCATTTTGTTCATCACATTCTGCATTTGATTCATTTGCATATTCATTTGTCCTTGCTGTTGCGTTCCGTGATCGTGCTGTGCAAATAGATTTGATTGAAATGAGAAAAAAAATATACCTGCCAATAATAATTTTGCACCTTTCAATGTTTTCATTTTTATTCCGTATTTATTTTTTAATAATTCCAGCCGTCGCAACAAACGTGACGGCTGGTTAGTGATTTATTTTCTTATTACATCATTTGTCATTATTTATCAATATGCCATTTGGGACTATTTCAAGAGAACCATTTTTTTTGTTTCTCTGAATGCTTGTTTTCCATCAGTAGCAGTAGCCTCAATTGAATAGAAGTAAACGCCTGCGGCAATACTTTTTCCAATGGAGTTTGTGTTGAAGGTTATTTCATAATTCCCAGATTGTTTAACTCCATTTACCAATTCAGCAACAATTTGCCCATTAATATCATAAACTATAATTCTAACTTTACTTTCATGAGGAAGTGAATAATTAATTGTCGTTGAAGGGTTAAACGGATTAGGATAATTCTGTAAAAGGACATAATTCTTTGGCAGAGTTCCTAGTTCATCATCTGCGGAACTTATTCCTTTAACTGCCTGAATAGACTTAGCCAGTACATCAATTATGAACATAGCGTTGTGCATACCTTCGCTTCCATCATTATTAACCAATTGGTAGTTCCAATATGCTTTTTTTATGGTTAAGTCATTTATATCACGTATTAATTCCCAAGAGATAGAATCTATTCCAACCGGTGGCAAGACAGTTCTTAAATTTCTTTCAAGTCCTACTATTTCTTCAGGAATGCTGCCTATTGTACCGTTATTATCATAATCTTCAGCAGCAATAAAGTCATCCCAACTTGTTATGCTTCCATGGCAGTTAGCACAAGCTGTGGTGTGATAATAATTATTTTCCTCGTTGTGCAGTTTCCATGAATGATCACCGACTTTGTCACGGTTAACATTCCCTGTATCCACCGTTACAACCATATGGCAATCAACGCACGAATTAGTCACTGCGAATTTATGTGGACTCGACAAAAAAGGCGAATCAAATTCGGCAGCATTTTGTCCTAAGAAAACATCTGTCTGAGGTGATTCGTGAGGTCCCCAAAATGCAGAAGTAATATTTGTCTGAACGTAACTTACATTATCTCTTCTGGATTTATGGCAATTCATACATGTTTGTCCTCTACCTCCCTCGGTATAACGATAACCATTTCCCAATGTATCGGAGCCAACCGGTGTAAATCTTAAAGAATATTCGTTTGTGTTACCATGAGGATCGTGGCAAACTGCACAGGTGATCATCTTCTGATTTGCTTGAAGCATCCCAGTCGTATTTGTAGTCTGCTCTTTAGTAAAATTAACAAAGCCTTGACCGTCATGACATCTGATACAGTTATTCAAGTCATTTGTTTGAGATTCAGAACCTTGTGCAAATGAACTTGACCAAACAAGGTTTGAGTGCAATGAATTCTCCCACTGTGCAACTTTGTTTTGACTCGCAGGATTATCATGACATTGAGCACAATTTCCTACGTCAATGGAAATTTGAATCATCTCAGTACTTCCACCATTAAATGCATGCTCACTTCCTGGTCCGTGGCAGCTTTCACACCCAATGGTTGCAAGATTAACTAAGTCGGGATAATCTGTTTTAAGCGAATCCCATTTACCTGGGCTTGGTGGTCCTTGCCATACCCAACCCAGTGCAGCAGCCATATCATCAAAACCGCCGTTATTAGTTGCAATGTATTTATCAGTTCCAGTAGTGTGGCAGTTAAAACACGAAGTGCCATAATTAGAAGGACCCTGGGTAATCATTAGCTTAAACATCTTTGCGTGACCGGAAACCTGCCAGCGATCAAACATTTCAGAAAATTCCGGCGATGACTGATGACAAGTCATACATTTCGGGAACTGACCTGATATACCCTCGAAATTTCCAACCCCTATAAAATCCGCAGCGTAAATTGTCTTAGTTGTATCGTCCGTACCGCCTGATGTTGTAATTGTTAACTTTATTATATATGGACCTTTTACCTCAGGTCTGAATTGCACCCATGTTGTATTAATGATTTCAAGAGCAATATTGGAACCGGACGGTTGCGATAACACTTCAAATACAGCTGAATTTATGGGCTCAATATTACCAATATTTGTTGCAGATAGATAAACATAAGTTCCATTAGGAACATTATTCAATCCGGAAGAAACCGAATTAGTATTTATATCCAATGTTTGTAGTTTGTAGGGAGAAACAGCTTCTGTAACTATATTTGCTATTTGTGCGGATGTAGAAGTCATTCCTGCAATCAGAAAGATTATTATAACTAAAGAGCCTTTGTTGATTCCCCACATGGAAGAAGCAATCTTATTCATAACAAACTCCATATTCATTTTTAAATGATACCAACCGTGGCAATAAGCGAGGCGGTTGGTTAATGATTTATTTAAGATAGGGCGCAATGTTTTACGGATTGCGTCCTGCAAAAATCTTGTAAACACCGCACTATTACTTTTTCTCCATTCCCGTCTCAAGAATAATGGGAATACCATTGACACCTACGGGCACAAAATAGAAAGACGAATTACCACTTTTAGCTAATTCCTTCTGAATATCAAGAGCGCGATATTGTAAATAGGTCGGGGTCAGCGTGCTGTCAATTATTTTTTGAGCCGTTTGTTGACCTTTTGCCTCGATGATCTTGATTGTGGCATCTTTCTCGGCAATCTTTAGCTCGTATTCCTTCTGTAGCAATTTCTGTTCAGTTGCAAGTTTTAGATCTGCAGCCTGTTTAACTAGTTCAGGATAGTCTACATGTTTGATCTCTACAGCATCCAGTTCAAGATGCTTGTTCTTAAGGTTCTCTCTGAGTTGAGCTAAGATCGCATTTTGAATCTTGAGGCTCTCCTTAGGTATATCCGTGTAACTGTACTGAGAAAATACTGCTCTTGCGATAGAACGAAATTGCTGTTGAACAACTTCCGTGTAATACTCTTGACCAATCTCAGTATGTAATGAATACAACTCATTGGGGATAGGTCGTAGCCGAATAGCAACCTCTACCTCCATATGTAGATCGTCCAGTGAAAGAATGTCAACCTTCTCACTCTGCGTTTTCCAGCGGACGTCGTACAAGATGACACTATTCCATACCCAAGCCCATTTGAACTCGTTACTGTAAACGGTACTATCAACACCACTGTAGTGACCCCAGTAGAGTCCCTCATAACCATCAGGAATTGTTGTTCCACAGCCTACCAGCAAAACCACTGCAAGCAGGCTAATGACAATCAATGATTGTGCTTTCATTGTTTTTTCTCCTTCGAGTAAAATTTTACTTCCGCTATGTTCTACTAAGTGAACAATTTCTTACAGAAGTTATTATTGTTACTTAATTTTTTTGTATGAAAGTATAATGCCAAAATGAAATGTTGCATTACTGAAATGAAATAGGATTTTTTAGGCTAGATTTTTAGAAGGAGTTTTTAAGGAGTTTAAA